>NZ_JAQIFT010000067.1:0-5065 GCF_027857615.1 Holtiella tumoricola | reverse complement strand
CAGGTTAAAAAATGGTTATGTTTAGTTTTGAAAGTATAAATCATACTTTTTAGTATGGCCCAGTGGTACAGTTGGTTAGCACGCCGCCCTGTCACGGCGGAGGTCGAGGGTTCGAGTCCCTTCTGGGTCGTTTATATGGTCGCTTAGCTCAGCTGGGAGAGCACCTGCCTTACAAGCAGGGGGTCATAGGTTCGAGCCCTATAGCGACCATGTATAAGCCGACGTGGCTCAATTGGCAGAGCAGCTGACTTGTAATCAGCAGGTTATCGGTTCGAGTCCGATCGTCGGCTTTATGGAGGGGTTCCCGAGTGGCCAAAGGGGGCAGACTGTAAATCTGTTGGCACCGCCTTCGAAGGTTCGAATCCTTCTCCCTCCATCCTTTAAAAGCAATATCGCGGAGTGGAGCAGCTAGGTAGCTCGTCGGGCTCATAACCCGAAGGTCATAGGTTCAAATCCTGTCTCCGCAACCATTTGCCCAGATAGCTCAGTCGGTAGAGCAGAGGACTGAAAATCCTCGTGTCGCTGGTTCGATTCCGGCTCTGGGCATTTATTTATGCTTTTAAATAAGAATATGGGTCACTAGCTCAGTTGGTAGAGCACTTGACTTTTAATCAAGTGGTCCGGAGTTCGAGCCTCCGGTGGCTCATCAAGAACTTGCAGATAATGCAAGTTCTTTTTTATTTATAACATTTTAGAATAGCTAAAATGAAGAGATATTGTAATAGTTTTTATAAACAATTCAAGAGATTAATTTTTAAAATTATAAAATAACATATATTAATATCTGAAAAAGGCACTCATTAATGAGTGCCTTTTTTTATTTTTAGTATTTTCAAAAATAATGTTTAAAGCAGTTATGAATGGGTAATACTAAAATTAGTAAAGGAGGAGAATACATGAATATTGAAGATACATCTTCTGAATACATATATCCTCGTAGAGGAGAAATTTACGAAGCAGATTTAGGTGTTGGTGATGGCAGTGAACAAGCAGGGATAAGGCCTGTGTTAATTATACAGAACAATGTAGGAAATCATTATTCTCCTACAATTATATGTGTACCTTTAACATCAAAAATTAAAAAGGATATACCTACACATTATACAGTGACAAAAGAAAAGTATCATTTTCTAACGCATGATTCTACTATATTGTGTGAGCAGATTAAAACTATTTCTAAGAGAAGGCTTTCGCATAAAATAGGCATGCTTTCCAAACAAGATATGCAAAATATTGATCAGAGATTAAGTATAAGTATTGCATTATGATTATAAATGCAGATGGTATACATATAGGTATAAAAAGGACATAGAAGATTAATCTTCTATGTCCTTTTCTTTAGCATCTATATTAGTTGAACTAATCTTCTTTTGTTGTAGTTTAAAATAGGTTGCTTCGCGTAAGAGAGTATAGATAATAGCAAATGTAGGAACGCCTATGATCATTCCAATAATACCAAATTTACCTCCTGCTACTAAGATTGCAAACATTACCCATAATCCAGACAAGCCTATAGAGTTACCAACAACACGAGGATAAATAATATCACCATCAATTTGTTGAAGGACTATAATTAGAATAATAAACCACACTGCTTGCATAGGATGTGTTGGATTTGCCATAAGGATAATAAATGTTGTAGGAATAGCTCCTAATATGGGACCTAAGATTGGAATCATATTGCTAGTACCAATAATTACACTTATTAATAAGGCATAGGGCATTTTAAGAATACTCATACTGATGAAGCACATAAGACCTAATATAAATGCATCTAAAATCTGGCCAGAAATAAAGTTACTAAAAGTTTTATGAGTTAATCGACTAATTCTAATAATATGGTAAGCAAAATGATTAGGAGTAAAGGCTAATAATATTTTTTTACTTTGTAGAACTAATTTTTCTTTGCTACTTAGTAAATAAACAGAAATAATAATACCAAAAATAATATTCGTAATACCAGATGTAATATTAAATATAGAATCTACTATATTTGGCAATGCACTATAAAGAAAACTAATGATTTGTTGTACAATTTGAGTTGCATATTGCTGGATTTCTAAAATAAATTCACTTGGAATATGTAAGTCTTTGAAAATAGTTTCTGCAAATTCCTGAGCTGCTTTATAGTGGTCTGGTAAATCGCGAGTAAGTGTTTCAATGCTTGTTATAAGGTGTGGAACTAATAAAGAAATAATACCTATAAAAATAATAATAATTACTAAGTAAGTAGTAACTAATGCAATAGGTTTACGTATATGTTTTAAAATCTTATATTTACATTTATTATCAAACTTAAAGATTTTATTATAGAAGAAATTAAATGGACGATGCAATAAATAAGCTATTATAAACCCATAGATAAAGGGAACAATAAGATGAAAAACTTCTCTGATTACATTCATAATAAGGCCCCAATTTTGTAAGCTTAAGAATAAAAGGATGGCATAAGTTATTAAAATAAGGTTACTTTTTAATTTTCCTTGATCCATTGATATATCCTTTCTAAGTTTTAATATCATTACTATTATTATAAGTAATAATTCAATTGTTAAAGACATCATACCATATAGAAAAGGAAGAACTTATGAATTTATGTGAATTAAGAATAGGCTATGCATGTATTAATTTATCTTTAAAAAAGAAATATTGTACCTTTAGATTAAAAACTATAGAAGACTATGATATTGAAAAAATTAAAGAGGTAGTTGAACAAAATATTATTTTATTAGGTAATATTATTTATCATAACATTAAAAATAATATATATGTTTATCGTATTACAGCAGATATCATTCCTTTTATAGATAAAGCAGAAATGAAAAGTATTTTAGAGGATTACAATATATTGAATAGTAATAAGATAAGAAATGAATTAGAAAGAATAAAGAAGTGGCAAAAAGAGTATGGACTTAGGATATCTATGCATACTAGTCATTTTACAATGTTAGCATCTCCAAAGGAGGAAGTTATTCAAAAATCTATAGGAGAACTTTGTGCTCAAGCGAAATTCTTACATTTAGTAGGAGGACAAAATTTAGTACTACATGTAGGAGGAGCCTATGGTGATAAAGTAGAAACATTAGAAAGGTTTAAAAGAATAATTAAAGAGAATCAAGATAAGCTTGATCTAAACTTACTTACATTAGAAAATGATGATAAAACATATACATCTGAAGAAATAGTACAAGTATGTAAAGAATTAGGCTTAAAATGGGTATATGATTTTCATCATGAGAGATGTAACCCTAGTAAAAATAGCGATATTATTGAGCTACTTAGAGATTATCCCCCAGATAAATGTCATATTTCATCTGGTGTACATGCTCCTAATAAGCCACCTCATGCTGATTATGTTGAAGCTAAAGATGTAGAGGCACTACAGAATCAACTTACTTTAGCAGATATTAAACAAGAGGATATTATTTTTGAGGCAAAACAAAAAGATTTATCTATTTATCAAGTTATGGAACCTATTTCAGAAGGTTATTGGAAAATTAAATCTATACAATAATAATTATCCATAGTAAGATAAAAGAGTAAAATAGATTTAAGGAGGCTAGCTTAATGAATATTATTATTGAGAATAAAAAATTAGAAAATTTACAGGGAATGATTATACCTGTTTATGAAGACTATAAAAGTACATGTGAAAATATAGAGCAGATTAAAGAAGGAAATATCTTTAAGGGTAAAGTAGGAGAATGTTTTTATTATACAACTAATGAAATGAAATATATAATCCTAGTTGGATTAGGGAAATATGATGAATTAAAAATGGAGGCTTTTAAAGAAGCTGTTGCAAGAGGAGCAAAAAAAGCAAAAGAACTAAAATTAGATAAGTATGGCATTAAGTTTATAGATGCTGCACATATGTGTACAGGAGCAATAGGAAAAGCTATAGCACAAGGACTTAGACTTTCAACGTATACTTTTAATAAATATAAAACGGATGTAACTAATGTAGACTATAATCCAACTGTATATTTAGTAGATGTTCCAGAAGAAAAGGTAGATAAGCTTAATCAAAGACTTGTAGAGATAAATAATCTTATCAATGGTGTAATTGAAGCAAGAAATTTAGTAAATGAACCAGCTAATGTTATTTATCCGGAAACATTGGCAGATAGAGTTGAGGAATTAGCTAAAGAAAAAGGATTTGAAGTAGAGATTTTTGATGAAGAACAAATTCAAGCATTAGGTATGAGAGCATTTTATGAGGTAGGTAAAGGTTCTGAAAGAAAACCAAGACTTATTGTTATGAGACATATGGGTGATTCTGAAAGTAAAGAAATTTTTGGTCTTGTAGGAAAGGGACTAACCTTTGATACAGGTGGTTACTCACTAAAGCCAACAGCTTCTATGGATACTATGAAGAGTGATATGGCAGGCGCTGCGGCAGTAATAGGAACAATGTGTGCGATTGCACAAAATAATATTAAAGCTAATGTTGTAGCAGTTGTAGCAGCATGTGAGAATGCTATTTCAGGAATAAGCTATAAACCAGGAGATATTATTGGTTCTATGGCAGGCAAGACCATAGAGGTACTTAACACAGATGCTGAAGGGCGTTTAACTTTAGTAGATGCGGTTACTTATATCATCCAAAAAGAGAAGGCAACAAGGATTGTAGATGTGGCAACACTTACAGGTGCTGCTCTTGTAGCATTAGGCACAACAACCACAGCTGTTATTTCAAATAATGATGAATTCTACGATGAATTAGTAGGAGAGGCAGCTAAGACAGGAGAAAAATTCTGGAGACTTCCAGATTATGATGATTATAAAAAACTTATTAAGAGTGAAATTGCAGACCTTAAAAACCTAGGTGGACGTAATGCAGGTACAATTACAGCAGGTCTTTTCATTGGTGAGTTTGTAGAAGGTAAACCATGGTTACATCTTGATATTGCAGGAACATCATGGGCAGAAGGTAGCCTTAATGAGTATGCAGGTAAAGGTGCAACAGGAGTACCTGTTATGACTCTATATAGTATGATTGAGAAGAGAAAGCATTGTAAAAATTAAAATATAGGATATAAAGAAGAGGTAATGCTCCATAGGA
>NZ_JAQIFT010000066.1:0-29757 GCF_027857615.1 Holtiella tumoricola | reverse complement strand
CTCTGGCCTATGGGTATTGGTTACTGTTATGACACCTGATACTACCCCTGACACCGCTGTAGTATACCCTGTAATCGTGTCCTCTGTTACTGTATAGGTAACTTGCTTTCCATTCTTATATACCGGTAGGTTCTTCCACGTTGTCGTCCAGTCTGGTCCTACTACCTGCACTGGATTTTTCTCTGGAGGTAATACGTCTACTGGTACCCCATCTGCATTTAAGGTTAAGGTGATTGTAGTTGGTCGTATACCATCTTGATTTCCATTGTCATCCCATACTTTATTAGCCGTTATACTCGTTGTCTCTGGCCTATGGGTATTGGTTACTGTTATGACACCTGATGCTACCCCTGACACCGCTGTAGTATACCCTGTAATCGCGCCCTCTGTTACCGTATAGGTAACTTGCTTTCCATCTTTATATACCGGTAGGTTCTTCCACGTTGTCGTCCAATTTGGTCCTACTACCTGCACTGGATTTTTCTCTGGAAGCACTACATCCACTGGTACCCCATCTGCATTTAAGGTCAAGGTAATTGTGGTTGGTCGTATGCCGTCTTGGTTCTCATTGTCATCCCATACTTTATTAGCCGTTATACTCGTTGTCTCTGGCTTATGGGTATTAGTTACTGTTATGACACCAGATACTACCTCTGACACCGCTGTTGTATAGCCTGTAATCGTGTCCTCTGTTACCGTATAGGTAACTTGCTTTCCATCTTTATATACCGGTAGGTTCTTCCACGTTGTCGTCCAGTTTGGTCCTACTACTTGCACTGGATTTTTCTCTGGAAGCACTACATCTACTGGTACCCCATCTGCATTTAAAGTCAAGGTAATTGTAGTTGGTCGTATACCATCTTGATTCCCATTGTCATCCCATACTTTATTAACTGTTATATTGGTCTGTTCAATATTGGTAAGTGTGACAGTACCATCTATAGCATCAACTGGTTGCTTAGGTTGTTCATACCCCTCAATTATTTCTTCAGATACACTATAGCTAATAATTTCTCCAGTAGCAGTATATTGGGGAATATTGAGCCATGTATAACTCCATGAATTCGTCTCATTCAATGTGACTGGAGTCGCATAAGATTTTCCATCTGCATAGAGTGTTACATCTAGACTAGTAGGACGATTACTACCTTGATTGCCTCCATCCACCCACACCTTGTTTACCTTAATGGAGGTGGTCTTAATTGTATTTGTAATAATACATACTACTCCATTTTTAGAAGCATCATCAATTGTAAATGTGGCTGGGTTAGGGTTTGGAATTAACCAAGTTGGAGCTCCTACTTCCGTTATAGTATACGTACCACTTGGGAGATTTGGGAATTCACAGACACCTTGTGCATCTGTTATCTTTGTAATAGGTGTAAAACTAGTATTATCTTTGCTTGTAAGCATAAATGATACACCTTCAAGTGGTGTACTCGTTGGATCTCCACTTAAATTTTGAAGTGTTTTTTTTACTTGGCAAGTCCCACTCTTCACACTTCTTGCTTCTGTACTCGCAATCATATTTTCACTCTCTTGGTTCAATGCCACGTTTTCTCCCGACGGATAGCCTATTGGATAATAACTTACTTTTGCTTGATTTTTATATGATTGAAGAGTGGTATCAGTCCCAAGTGTATCGTAATTTACAAAATCACTAAGACCATTTAGTGATGCTGGTGTGAAGATAAAAGTTAGTGTTCTAGTCGTAGCATCATATACCGCTGATGAACCAGGGTATTTTGAACTAAACTCCTCTGCACTATATTTTATCCCGTTAATCGTCATATATAAACTATCGGGTAAATATTCCTGACCTGCTATGATCTCATCTGTGATAACCATTGGTTGAGAAAAATCCAAGTCCCACTCATTAATTTGATAATACCATCTGTTTGTCTGCATATTGGTTGTGCTATCAATCGTAGGTTGTAGTACTGCTTTATAAAATACACATCCCGTACTGAAAGGACCTTTTGCACTGCTTGTTTTAGGTTTGGTAATAGATACCGGCACCTGTTTACTTCCTGCATCTACGCTAATGGTTGTTGTATTAGCAGCATCACCAGATGTAATATTTTCTGCAGTTGCTTTAAACCTAAAATAGCCAGAAACCCCATATTGATTATTGACTGCATCATTAAATGTAATCATTGCTTTACCATCGCTGATTTGAGCTGTCCCAATTTGTGTTCCACCATTTAAATCCGGGTCGATCACAGGTAGTGATTGATTTATTGCCTGTAAATAGACCTTTCCTGAACTTGGCCAAGTCATGCTTATAGTGTCACCAGATTTTATAATAGACTCTTGATCTGATTCTCCAAAAGTCATATCTACCGTAACCTTATCTCCTGACGTAGGACTGGATGGCGTAATCGTCAATCCAGTTATTATTTCTTTTGATAAATCTGTTGCCATAACATTTAACCCTCCTCCTATTAATCTGCTTCCTTTACCCAATACTCGCCCCTTATCCACATATCCTAGAAGCCACACAATAGTTCTGATCCTTAATAAAATATTCATTTTCATCCTATTTAGTGCAACTTGTATCTAATCTTATTCATTGTTTCCATTTTAAAAGTTTCTTCATCAGCCTTTACTTCACATGCTCTAGTATTTAGTCCTTTTTAATTATTTTCTCTTAAAAGTGAATGATTTGGGTAACTGTACAGTATATTTTATCTATATATCTTTTTAAACATCTATATTTAGGTAGGGAGGATAAGCTATGAACCCATCAAGAAAGCTATCTACTAGAAATCCAAATGCCCCGAATATCCCTAGGGATACTCACAATGACTGCCCATCTGAACAGCTAAATTTAAATATTCTGAGTGAAAATTCATCTTTAAGCAATCCTATGAGCCCAGACTTTAATTATGCTGAAGCATTTAATCGATTACCTCTTAATAAAGTAAAGGAAGATCTATACCGTTTAATCACTACTTCACAAGATTGGTGGCCAGCGGATTATGGCAGCTACGCACCATTTTTAATCCGTATGGCTTGGCATAGTGCCGGGACCTATCGTGTAAGTGATGGTAGAGGTGGGTCAAGTAGAGGCACTCAACGTTTTTCTCCTCTAGATAGTTGGCCAGATAATGCCAATCTTGATAAAGCACGTAGACTCCTATGGCCTATCAAGCAAAAGTACGGTAATCGTATCTCTTGGGCAGATTTAATGATTTTAGCTGGTAACTGTGCACTAGAATCTATGGGATTTAAAACCTTGGGATTTGCTGGTGGACGAGAAGATGTGTGGGAGCCTCAAATAGACGTTTACTGGGGAAATGAAAAATCTGGTGCAAATGCTGACATTAAGCCTACACCGGGACAACTAGAAAATCCTCTTGCTGCTGTTCAGATGGGGCTTATTTATGTGAATCCTGAAGGACATAATGGCGTACCCGATCCCCTCAAGTCTGCTGAAGATGTCCGTGCTACATTTTCAAACATGGCAATGAATGATGAAGAAACAGTTGCACTTATTGCCGGTGGGCATACGTTTGGTAAAGCTCATGGTGCTGCACCAGCAACTTTTCTTGGGCCACCACCTGAAGCAGCACCTATTGAGGAGCAAGGATTTGGCTGGAAAAATAGCTTTGGTACTGGAAATGCTGATGACACCATTACCAGTGGCATTGAAGGTGCTTGGAAGCCCCATCCTATCACATGGGATATGGGTTATTTAACAACTTTATTTAAATATGAATGGGAGCTTGTAAAAAGCCCTGCTGGTGCCTATCAGTGGTTGGCTAAGGATGTTGAGCCTGATGATATGGTAGAAGATGCTCATGATCCCACAAAGAAACATCGTCCTATGATGACTACTGCTGATTTGGCACTTCGTGCGGACCCTATTTATGAATCTATTGCAAAAAACTTTCTAAAAAACCCGAAACAATTCCAAGACCAATTTGCACGTGCATGGTTTAAATTAACCCATCGTGATATGGGGCCTGTCTCTAGATATCTCGGACCAGAAGTCCCCAAAGAACAATTTATTTGGCAAGACCCTCTTCCAAGTCCTACTTATCCTATGATTAACCAAAAAGATGTGGCTCAACTTAAAAAAATGATTATGCATTCAGAATTAACCATTCCTCAACTCGTAAAAACAGCTTGGGCATCTGCTTCCACCTTTAGAGGATCAGATAGACGTGGTGGAGCAAACGGTGCCCGATTACGCCTTCATCCCCAGATTGGATGGGAAGTAAATGAACCTGAGGCGCTTTTACCTGTATTAAAACAATTAAAAGTTATTCAATCACGTTTTAATCATTTTAGTAAGTATAGAAAGGTTTCGATGGCAGATTTGATTGTATTAGGTGGTGCTGTTGGTATAGAAAAAGCGCTTAAATAGGCTGGTTACACGATGGAGGTTCCATTTACTCCAGGTCGCACCGATGCCTCACAAGATCAAACAGATAGTGCTTCATTTGCTGTATTAGAGCCTAAAGTAGATGGTTTTAGAAATTATGTGCAAGAATCGTATAAAGACTGTATCTCTTACATGCTTATCGACAAAGCACAATTACTAACCCTTACCGCACCTGAAATGACTGCCTTATTAGGAGGGCTACGTGTATTAGATGTGAATTATAACGGCAACCAAGCAGGCGTTTTTACTCATAGAAAAACAGCTCTAACAAACGACTTTTTCGTTAACCTACTTGATATGAATACGATTTGGAAACCATCCATAAATAAGAGCAATCTTTATGTAGGCTATGACAGAACCACAGGAAAGCCTTTGTGGACAGCTACAGAAGCTGATCTTATCTTCGGCTCCAATTCACAACTTAGAGCCCTTTCAGAAGTTTATGCTTCCAACGGCAATGAAAAGAAATTTTTACAAGATTTTATAAATGCGTGGAATAAAGTGATGAATGCAGACCGATTTGATATCAAATAGCTTTTTTAATGTATAGAACCAGGCACAGATAATAAAAGTGATTATCTGTGCCTGAGTTTTGTAGGAGGATTTTACAATAATATAAAATACTATACTTACTAGCAAACCCTATTTCTTAATTTTTAGCCATGTACAATACGTTGCATAATACTTTCTTGAATACTTGGATCAAGGCATACAAACTGATCTGAAAAACCACCTACACGTACAATAATATCACGGTGTTTGTCTGGTTCTTTTAAAGCTTGTTCCAATCTTTCTTGGTCAACTACGTTGATTTGTAGTTGGTTTCCACCTTCTGCAAAGTAAGTTTTTAGTAAGGCTTCTACCTTCATACGCCCTTCTACTGTCTTAAATACTCTAGGGTCTAATCTCAAGTTAACGATACAAGTTCCTAGACAGTCTTCTTGTGGAATAGATAATGCTGCCCCTAAAGTTGCTGTTGGGCCTTGTGTATCTGTTCCTTGCATAGGACCTGCACTATCTGCTAGTGGCTCCCCTGCTTTTCTACCATCTGGTGTTGCACCAATTTTCTCTCCATTGATCATCCAGTTTATCCAACCGATGATTGCCGGTGTAAATTGACCATTGCCTCTATAGCCCACAAGAGTTTTCATCTCATCAAAGACAAATCCCATCACTTCATGAGCTAAGTGCTCAAGCTCTGTACCGCCATTTCCAAACTTCAAGATTCCTTGGCATTTTCTTAAAACCTCTTCACGACCTTCGTAGTTGGTTGCAAAACTCTCTAAGAAAGCTTCTGGTTGAAGGCCTTTAAAAGTCCCTTTATAAAATTCTTGAACGGTGTATAAGGCGTTGATAGCATTTGTACTCCCATAAATATCTGTGGAATCAAAGTTATAAGATGCACCACCACCTAGGACACTTTTTCTATTCTCTAGGCAACCACCTGTTAAAAGGCTCATCAGTGGTGTGGGCATATGAAGTCCTTCTGTATGTTGCCTGATATTGATTTGTCTGCCCATATCTTGAATGGTGACATGTAAATCCTTTTTAAAAGCTTCATAAAAAGCTTCAAATGAATCACAGTTTAAAAATTGGTTGTAGAAAGTATCTTCAAAGACTTCTAACATATTATAAGACACCCAAGTAGAGTCACACATGGTCTTTCCTTGAATGAGCATTTCTGAACAACCACCCATGACATAGTCTACAGCATCTTCAAAAGGAATATGGTACTGTTCCACTAACCCTTTTAAGAAGAGCTCTTCGTTGACAATAGCAGGCTGCCCATAGCCTTTACCGATATTTTCTAACAAAGCCTCCCATAGTTCTTTAGGCATATCTTTGCGTACTCTTAAAGTCACATTCGGTGTACGGAGTCCTCTTATAGCTTCAATGATAATCAAAGTTAATGCATTATAACTTGCTTGACCTGAGGCATCTGTTCCCCCAATGGTAACATGAACCGCTCCTGGGTGACCTATGCGTTTTTCAATATCTTCAAAGAGCTCACGGATTAAGCTTTTCGCTTCCTCACGTGTTATAAGCCCCTCTACTAAGTCCTTTTCATAATAGGGATAAAGTAAATCATCTAGGCGACCTGTTTCAAAAGCGTTGCCAAAGTACATACTTGCTTGATGCATAATAAACGCTTCATAAAAATGAGTAGGTGGCTCGAAAGGCACACGTTCTAAAGCTTCCACTAAGCCTTTTAAGCATGGATCTTCAGACTTTTCTTGTAAACACGTTTTCAAGTAAGCCTTGTAGCGTTCTACATAGTCGATTAAACCTATAAGAGTATCTTCCATACCACGTAAGAATTGTCTTTTTTCTTCATCAGTCTCTTCCATAAGACCTTCTTGAATTTCTATCTGATAGCCTTTTAAACCTTGTTTAAAAAGCTTTCTAAAATCTACAGTATGATGCCATCCCCCATGAGCATAACGGATATGGTGAGGAATATGATACATATGCCTTGCATTTTCCCTCACTAAGTTCATACTATAACGTTCTTGTGCATTTTCCACTTTTTCTGCCAGCTTACCAAAACGCGTTGCATCTAGGTGGCATACGCCATTCCAATCCACTTGACAACCATAGTTTTCTACATCATCCTCATTATGATTGGCTGCAATGTGATCCCTAAAGGTTACAAAAAGACGTTGACCTTCTTGGTACGTTGGCACATTTAAATGATCTAGATGGAAACGTGTGGTACGTCCAGCGCGTCTATCTAATGTCTCATTTAAACTTTGATAAAAAAGTGCGGCGGAATGCATGCCATGCTTCTTTAAAAACCTTGCAGTAGGTGAAAGGCTATAATTATTTTCCATTTGATCTAAGCTCCAATCTCTCTAAGCCCTTTTGTCATGCTATCACTATCTTCTTGTGAAAGATTAATTTGTGCAGCATAAGCTGTATCTTTAATATGATGAGGTTTTCTAGCACCACAAAGGACATAACTCATATTAGGTTGTGCCATAGTCCAAGCAATGACAAGTTGAGCACAAGTACATTGGTAACGTTGGGTAAGACCTTTCCAGCTCTCTAAAAGGGCAAGTACTTGTGCACGTTTAGACGGTTCATACCAAGGAATACCTGCACGCGCTTCTTTTGGATCTACCACATAGTCCATACCTATTTTCCCTGTAAGTAATCCTTGTTCTAATGAAGAATAAGTCATAATATCTATTTTATTTTTCGCACAAGTTGGTCTTAGTGTCTGTTCAATCTTACGATCAAGCATACTGTACTTTTCTTGAATCACATCTAATTCACCGTAACGAAGGTACTCTTCAATATGTTCTGGTGTCACATTAGACGCACCGATTGCTTTAATAAGCCCCTGACGCTTTAAATCCATCAAGCAATTCATGGTTTCTTCAATAGATGTTTTGTAAGGTTCTACGGATTGCCAGTGTGTAAAGTAAATATCAATATAATCTGTACCTAAACGTTTTAAGCTGAGCTCTAATTCACGTTTAATGGTATCTGCTTCTAAACAACGTTTGACAACATGGCCACTTTGTTCAAAGAATTCCGCACCACGTTCATCATGCCACCATAAACCACATTTTGTAGAAAGAACCACTTGATCCCGTTTATTTTGGATTGCTTTTCCAATGACTTCTTCACTTTTTCCAAAGCCATAAGCGGGTGCTGTATCAATAAGGGTAATCCCTGCTTGGATTGCTTCATGAATGGTTTGGATAGAAGCTTCTTGATCTGAGTCCCCCCACCATTCTCCTCCACCAATTGCCCATGTTCCAAGGCCTAACGCTGATACTTCAAGTCCTGAATTGCCTAATTTTCTCTTAATCATTTTAACCCACCTCATCTATTTTTACTTGTTTATTAGTTGTTTTTTATGACTTGCTTCTACTTTTCTATCTATATTATCTTGCCACCCTTGGGCTTCTTCTTGTGAAGGCACTCTAAAACTTTCACCTACTTTTTTTAAGCCATATCTACTCTTTTTACCAATGCCCAAATCATGATAGGGCATCAATTGAATCCCTTCCACATACTCAAGCTCTTCATACAATGCCACCAAAGCATCAAAATGGCTTTCTCGATCATTCACCCCTGGTATAATCGGACACCTCATACGAATGGCTTTGCCTAAAGCATTAAGGGTTCTTAAGTTTTCATGAATCTGTTTGTAAGACTGTCCGGTATAGTGGATATGTTGTGCTTCATCTGTCTCTTTAATATCAAAGAGGAATAAATCTACAAAAGGCGCTACCTTTTCTATCACTTGAGCTGACACAGCGCCACTTGTTTCTACACAAGTATGTAGGCCCACTTCTTTAGCCCTTTCTAAAAGTGCTTGTGCAAAAGCACCTTGTAAAAGAGGCTCACCTCCTGAAAGTGTCATGCCACCTCCAGAGTTTTCATAAAATTTGCGGTCTACTAATACCTCTTCGATCACCTCATCCACCGTCTTCTCAGACCCACATACCAAAATGGCTGCTTGAGGGCATTGCTCTAGGCAGGCTTTACAATGGATGCAATGGGTTAAGTCCATCTCATGTCTTATCCCAGAGAGATCTTGAATGAGCTGATGGCATCCCTCTTTGCATACCTCACTACATTTGCCACAATGGGTACATTGGATTGTATCTAATTCCAGACCTACTTTTTGACTAAGCCCTTCTAAATTATGACACCAAGTACATCTTAAAGGACAGCCTTTTAAAAAGACCGTTGTGCGTATACCTGGTCCATCGTCTATACAAAACTTTTGGATATTAAAAATCACGCCTGTTTTTTGTCCTAAATATTCCATATAAGCTCCCTAAATTTTTAAATTTTTAAGTTATGTATAGTATATTAAGTATTGTTTTTTTTGTATATATCATTATAGTATATAGTATATAAATATCTTGAACCTTATGAGGAACCTATTATGACGCTTTCTAGCCCAATTATTGACCCTAAAATTAAGTCTTTTCCTTTTTATATTACACGCTGTGCAACGAATTTTGAGGGGAATCTTGTCACACGAGAAAAAGGCTTTAATGAATATCAAATTATGCAATGTACAAGCGGAAAAGGCTTTTTTGAATGTGATGGACGCTCTTTCATCATTGGTCCTTCTGACCTGGTGTTATTTCATCCAGATAAGCCCCATCGCTATGGCCCTCTCCCTAATGAGTCTGCTCCTTGGATGCTCAACTGGATCTGCTTTTTGACTGATGGTAATGACCTTCTAGAGACCCAGCTGACTACTGATGGTTATCGTGTCATTCAGCAAGCACCTACTGCCCACCTTATTCCACTTTATGAACAAGCGGTAAGAACATTGGCCCAACCAGATGCTACCTACTACCAGCTTCAAGGTGCCCATATTCTTTACACCCTGCTCTTAGAGGTCATCGGTTTAAAATGGACTGTACATAAAACAATAACCCATACACAGTTACTAGATACGGTCATTAATTATATGGAAGCACACTTACATACCGAGTTATCTATTGATGATCTAAGTAATCTGGTACATGTTTCACCGTCCTACCTCTGTCGTCAGTTTAAGAAGGTCTATCAAACTTCCCCCATTCAATATCTGATTAAGCTCAGAATGTTTAAAGCTCAAGAACTGATGCGTACTTATCCTCATCTCACCATTAAGGAAATTGGTCAGCTTTGTGGCTACCGGGAATCGGCTTACTTCGGTGCGGAGTTTAAACGCTGTTTTCACATCACTCCTAATCAATATAAAGAAGAATTTTTGCATAACAAAAGACCTACTTAATTGCCTATTGCTAGACAAATAAGTAGGTCTTTATCTGTTATAAAACCTTTACCGTCGCATACGACCTAAATCCCATACGACTTACTTGTTAATTGGCTCGCCCCCGGATAAATTTCCTGCGTAAGCCTCAGAACTTTGAATGCTTTGGTTACTCTGATTTGACATCTTTGTTCCCTCCTACATTCGGTTTGGTTTTACAAGAGTAGTATGTGATGAATGAGGAGAATTTATTCTTAATAATAGGCTAAAAACATTGTATAAATTGCCCTCGATTGCCAATATCAATAAGAATAATGATGTATTCATCATCTTTCTTCTCAAAAATGATACGTATATCTCCGACTCTCAGCCTATAAAATTTTTCATACCCCTTTAGCTTTTTAACATCACCTTCAGGGAGTTCTTTTACTGCTTTAATAACTCTTATCTGCGTAGGTTTATCTTGCTTTTTGATAAATTTTTCTACTTGTTTAGTAATGACTAACTCGTATTTCTTACTCATCTAACCCTAACTCCTGAACTAAATCATTAAACCCAACAAGTTCTTGTTCTTCTCTTTGATACTGTTCACAAATAGCTTTTTCGGTATCATCTGGGTCATCTTCTTGTATATTATTCCATATTTTTTTATGCTTCTTATATTTCATATACTCATAAAAATCAAGTACTTCTGCCAAAATTTCAGTGTCTTCTTCGTTGGATAGCTTCTCTATAACTTCCTTAGCTAATGGACTCATCTTATCACCTCAGTAGTCTCTTTTTATTATTAGTATACACCATTATAGGTGCATATATAAAGCACTATAAGAAACTCTTTAAAGTTCTTATAACCATCCTGGAATTATATCGTCAATAAAATATTCTCTCTTAGGCTTTGCAATCCCTATAAATTGCTTGTGGCACTTCAAAACATCCATAAGATAACCAATAGGCATAAACCAAACCTCTTCTTGGCTTCTTCCTAGATGTGCTATTCCATAGTAAATAAGTCGAGTAAATAACTCCTGATTACTTACCCGACCACCTCGTTTTTTGATACTTCACTCTCCACATTTCTTTTTGTACCCTTTAGCATGCTGGCCATAATAGCATTCTTATTTCTAAGGTTATGAATCAAAATAGACTGATTAGCTAAAAGCGTTATGAGCCATATAATTTCATCGAGTGCGATTTCAAAGTTCTCTGTTTTCATAAGCTTCTCACCTAAGTTCTCAAGACTACCATATCTTTTAGCTATTGCCTTTGTAGCCTTAGTTGTAAGAACCATCTTATATTCCATCCCACCAATATCAATCGTGGTACTTCTTTCATCTGCTACTTCCTCACCTCTATATGTATGTGCACTATCAAAATTACACAAAAGACCTACTTAAATGCCTATTACTAGACAAATAAGTAGGTCCTTATCTGTTATAAAACCCTTACCGTCGCATACGACCTAAGTCCTATGCGACTTATGTGTTAATTGGCTCGCCCTCGGATAAATTTCCTTCGTAAGCCTCAGAACTTTGAATGCTTTGGTTACTCTGACTTGACATCTTTGTTCCCTCCTACATTCGGTTTGGTTTTACAAAAGTAGTATGTGATGAATGAGAAGGATTTATTCTTAATAATAGACTAGAAAAATTGTGCAAATTGCCAGGCACCTCTACTTACTAATGCTTCAATACAAATTTACATATAACTAAAATTGTGTTTGAATTGTCAGGTACATGGTACCTTAGTGAAGGTACCGCCTTCACTTACTAATATAGCTTGATCTTTAGCATCAAGAAAAATTTTCAACCACATAGGAATCGAATTAGGTAATTTTAGCATGTCTGAAAAAGTATCTAATATGTTATTGTCTATTTTTTTAATTTTAAATCCTTTTTTAAATGGATCATCCCATTGAACAATAGTTTCTAAAGGTTTCAATATAATTTCTTTACAATGTTTTTGGTGATAGAGCTGTGTTGCTTTAAACACCTGCACTACTTTAGACTCACTAAGTGAGACAGTTCTTACATTTTCTTCTGAAAATATATACTTATACGTATTTAGAAATTTTTGAAAACCTATCTTTGCCCCACTTATTGCTTCATTTCTATTTTGCTCTTGTATTATAATATCAATTACTGTATGTTGAGATACTTCTACGTATCCATCACACTGTAAATCTATATCATTGTTTAAATATAGTTTTAGGGCGTCTATTTCCTCACCTTCAGCATTTTTACTTCTAACATACGCTACTGTTCCAGTATCTTTAATCCAATTTGTATTATTTTCTAAATATGATGTAGCCGTTATTCCCTCTATATGCTTACATTTTATTATTAGCAATTTATTACCTATTTCAACTATAAATTCTTTGCTCTCTAAAATCCCCAAAGTAACAGGTAGTATATACCTTATCATGTAAGTATCCATCTCGACTCTCCTCATCTTCAGCAAGCGAAAATAGCCCAATACAACCACGCCTTCTACTTCATTGATAGCTATCTACGTGGGCATGTTAGGCTTTTATGCTATATCTCTATCCCATTTAATACTTCTTTTAATTTTACAAGCTCATCTTCACTAAGCGCACCACCCTTACCCATCTTTATATTTCAATTGAGACCAGTATTATTAACTTTAGGATTAACTTTACAAATATTTTGTTCTTCAAACAATATAATAATTTGGTTCATCTGTTCTATGAACTCCTCAATCGTATCAAGTAATTTATCTAATTCATCTTTCGCCTCAAGACAGAGATTTTCTAATTTTTCAGAAGCAGCATCCATACTAAGTTCTACATAATAATCTAAGTTCTCATCATAAGCCTCACTAGAATATTCTTCCTCAAGAATCTCATTGGAATAGTCCATCATACTAAAATCAGCCAAACTCTCTATAGTATCACTCATATGCAAATCTTCATACTTTGAGCAAAGGTCTTGTGAATTTTCCATTATCTCAGTAGCATTTTCTAAAATTTCTATATCCCCATATGTAATTTTATCTAAGGCCTGATAAATATCCTCTAGTATATCTTCAGCCTCCACCATTAGCTTCCAAAGTCCTTGTAACGTCTCACCACTTAATAAATCTTCATCTGTATTATAATAATAGCCACTTCCACCATAATCTTCATAATGTTTGTATATTTGGTAGTATAATTCCGTTTTTAAGTTAAATAATGCCGATACTGCCATATTAGCTTCTAATAGTAATGGTGTATAATTATATTCGTAGTATTGTAGAGATTTATCTGTTACATCCGATATTATTTCATCCACCAGATACTCTATAAATTCCTCATCTCTTATAATAAAACCAAATTCTATGTTGCTCGCACTTTCCTCTGAATAATTAGAAGATCCAATATAAACCACATTATTTGTCATAATTATTTTCCCGTGATTTTTAAAATTAAAATATACTTGAACTCTTCCACCAATGTCTTCAGGTTTTAACTTTGTCATATATACTTTAATTTTTTTCTGTGCATTAGCTCTGAAGCTTTCATAATAACTTTCCCATCTCCCTGGTATATTAGTTATGATTTTTATCTCAGCATTATCAGGAGCTTTTTTCAAATAGTCAATAAGGTACGTTTGAGTCTGAGAAATGTTAAACGTCACAATAGTAATTTTTTCAGCGTTCTCAAAATCGTCTAATACCTCCTGGTATCCTAATTCATCTTTTGTATAAATATACTTAGCTCTTTTTACACAAAACTCTTTCTTCATCTTTTCCCACCCTCGTGATATTTTATTTATATATCCACATATACAAAATCCCAACACAACCACACCTTCTAACTTCATTGCTAGTTATCTACGTGGTCATATTGGGCTTCTTATATCTATCGATACCATCTATAACTTTTGAAAGCATCTGAGGTGTTGGTATTTTAAAGATAGCATCTCCCATGTATTTGGCATAAGCTGAGTCCCCATCTTGATGTAGATTCTTGATGAATGGGAATACTTCATTCATTACAATGTTGTACATTTCTGTCGCTTCCATATTCTTGAACCTGCTCCATCTTAAATACTGCTTATCGCTTGGGAACATACCTTCATACGGTAAGCCTAAAAATACAGCTTCTTGTTCTTTGGTTGTCTCTATATCATCTAAACCTTTAATAAATAGTAAATGCGTAAACTGTTCGATAACTTCTAGAGGGTTTGTAATACCACCAGTCCAAAAAGTTTCCCATATTTTATCTATTTTGCTTTTTAATTCATCTGTTATCATATGTTGTTCTCCTCATTCTTGCATTTTATTACTTTCTATTCTAACACTTTACCTAATTATTTTACACCTATATAGCGATTTTCTACATAAAAACAAGGCCTAGTTTGACTAGACCTTATGCTCATACTACATTTTTAGGTATCTATTAACTTTCCTCTTATAACTATCCCTAGTGAAATCTTTTTCTCTATGTTCAATTATGCCCAGGCGGTCAATACATGTAGCTTCCTTAAAATTATTCAAATTACTTTGATTTATATACTTAAAGCCATTTTTGTTGAAAATATATGTAGCTCCCTCACCTACATAAACTACTTTTTCTTCTTCATCAAGTTTCATCCCAAGCCTATTTTTAAAAGAATTTCTACCTTTAACTATGCAAGATGGATTTTTAGATAAAAATGTAAGTACTCTATACGGTTCAGGAATTCTTTTTTGATTTTCTCCACCCTTATCATCTTCTATAAAATCTACTTTAATTTGTCCCCAGTTGATTATTAATCCTATGATACCTTCATGAACTTCTCCTATGCAAACTTCTATTCCAGGTACATATTGCTCAATCAGTGACTTTAGTCTTTCTAATTTTAAATTTTCTATAGTCTTCAACTCATGCCATTGGGATGTTTTTAATGTTACTTTCTCAATAGTTGTTTCAGGTGGTACATAAGTAATAGAGGAGAATGTCCTATAAAAAGTAGGTGGTTGCTCTTTTGTCAATACGATAATAATATGCTCATCATTATTAGTAATTTTCCTAGATAGCCAATTTAATAATCCTAACAACCATCTCATAAGTAATGTATCTTCATTTTTTCTATAAGTACTTAATTCTTGTTTAGTTCCCTGCATATCCCATCCCTCCCTATTTCATTTATATGGAATGGCTATTTGTCCATATGCTTTAACTTCAAATACTCTGTAGCAGGACTCATGATCTCCTGTATACCATCTTTAAATTTCACATATACTTACCTCAGAAAGAGATGATTAACATGGACTATAAAACACATCTAACAGGTGGCATTGCACTTGGCATAGGAACAGTTTATCTTTCACAAAAAGTAAATCTTAATATACAACCATTACTACTAGTTGGAGGAGCAGCCATAGGTTCTTTACTCCCAGATATAGACCACCCTAAAAGCTATCTTGGCAACAAAATACCTATTCTTCCCACACTGCTTTATAATTCGGTTGGTCATAGGTCTTTAACACATAGTTTACTCTTTGCTGCTATTATAAGTACTCTTTTGGGATTTATTGATATTACCCTCGGTATAGGTATGTTCATTGGTATCATCAGTCATATTTTACTAGATATGCTAACTCCTCAAGGTGTTAGTTATTTATACCCATTAAAAAAGAAACGAATCAAATGGTTTAAATTCAAACCTTAACGCAATATACTCTTTTACACTCCCCTATCATCCCGTTGAATTTTAGGCTGTCTCATATACGGTGTTGATAGTTTCATGAAAAGGTAATTATGCATATAGAAAAAGTATACTACGGCACTGAAACTTCTAATGAAATCTCACTGTTGTCTAAAAGCCCTGTTACGAACTTACAGTTATGTACTACTTACTTTCAAAAATGAATAGACTGTACTATGTTAATCAAAATTTGAAAGAGGTGTGTTTTAATGCCCTATATTAATCCTTTTAAAAAATACCAAAGTAATTACGATACATCTCCTATTTTATGCTCTAGTTTGGAATTTTTAATTGACTTAAATAAAGAATTAGATCGTAGTATATTAGAAGTTTTTCCTATTAAATCACCTAACGCTATCCTTAAAGTAGAGTCCTCTAATCAATTATTAGAAGCCTATAGTTACATTGATAAGTGCTCAAACAAATTAGATATTGTAACAACTTTCTCCAATGTAAAATTTCAAGGATTTACTCAAAATAATGAACTAATTTTTTCAATCACCCCTAAAGAGCAAGCATCCCCCATCATAGCGACTTGCATTTTAAACGCAGATAATCAATTTTTTAATATTTTTTCACTTCGTAAGTATGCACATTTCCTTATGTGTGAGGGTATTTTTGAATTGCTTGAACCTATTATTAAATTGATGTTATGTAAGTTTCAAAATGATATAAAACAATTTCGTCTATTAACAACTGATGCTTATTATCTTAGAGCTATAACATCAACTCTATATAGAAACTATGATAACAATATTATCTTATATGTGGTACTAAATACTTTACATCAAATCAACTCTGATAATAGTAAGCAACTTATTATTTCAAATTATATTCTTGACTCCTCCCAGCTGTTTTTATATATTTCAACTTTACAACCAGAATATATACCAAATCTGGGTAACCTCTACTTTGGTGTAATGATATCAAATAATGAATTGGCAGAAGGAAGTGTTCGTATAGAACTTCATTATCGTTTTTCTACTTCAAACAATAAGTACTCCTTTGGATGTCTTCCCTCTTTAGATGATCCCTATATTGTTTTTGATCATAAGACATCTATACTCAAAGCAGTTGAAAAATTAACTTCTCTTAAGAATTTAATTTTTGAAAAAAACATAATGCATGACTATATCCAAGAATTAAGTAATATTACTGTATTTACTGAGGAGATAGCCTATTCTCTGCTAAAAAAAATAAACCAGACCAAGAATACCACTATTTCACCTAAATTTAAATCTACACTTGCACAATGGAAAAGTGATATTTTTGTAAAAAACACATATTCATTAATTGAAGGTTTGAATATAATAAGTAACCTTTCTGAAACTATTGACGATAAAATTGCTCTTGAACGCATCTACTATAAATTACTTCTTGAACTAGTACATAAGAAAAAATATACATAATTTAATACGTAGTGCATATCGTCGTTAATCATCAGCCCTATTCGAATAGTATTTATACAATCTTATGTTTAAATTAAACTGCTATATTTTTTATCCAATACCCTTTTATTATACTCTAACCCAACATGCCAGTACGTTTTCTGTTACCTCATGTAGTATTGGCAACTTAGTAAAAAGCTAATTCTCTAATAACTAACTACATTTTCAAACTAAAAAGACTCTGAGATATTGTTTTCCCAATCTTTTTACCCGCTATATGCAAAAAGAGGATTAGTGCTCTCCTCTATAAAATGTACTACTGTGTACTTTTCTATAAGCAAAATTGTCAAATAAACATTTTTATCCCAGTACATATACTTTTACGCAAATACCCATCCTTTCGTTTATTAGTGTACCCCCCTATTCTTTGGGAACATATAAAATATGTTTCCAGAGACATAAAAAGACACTAAAAAAGGCTAGAGCAAATGGCTCTAACCCTTGGTATTACTTAGTTTTCTTTAACAAGCAGTGCTACAGTCTCAACGTGGATTGAGTGCCGGTGGTAGTCATAATTGATGTAGTTTGTTTACCTAAAAATCTTCATTAACCCATCTATAAAGTTGTGTACAATCATGGTCACTATCTTCCATAGTAAACCTCATATCATACTCTAATTCCTCGAAGCCATTTCTTTTATATAAGTTGTAACCTTCTTTTGTTGAGTTGAGCGTGACAAACGTAGCACCTATATGCTGATTTGTAATGCCCTCAATTCTTTCTAGACACTCTATTAGCAAGATATCACTTAAATAAATTTTATCTCCCCATGGCAATGTATCATATACTTGCCTATGATATCTCTCATCCAATGCAAAATAATTGATATTAATTGCCCCTCCCATCCGAATATAACGGTTATTACCACTTACTTCTTCTATCCTATCTACGGAGCTCATTCCTAAATTATAGTAACCAATAATCTCATTATTTTCTTCAGCTAAAAATACATATGTCTTTCCTATATTAGCACTTAATGAGTAGTCTCCATTTTGCAAAAAGCCATCCAAGTATGTATTTCCAGAACTAAATCTTTCTGCTAACGGTAGTAGTTCTGGAGATAATGGATGTATATTTAATCCTTGCTCTTGTTCCATTATGCTTTATCCTTTGCTGTAACAACTAACTGACATTTTTGTGTCTCTGAATCTACCTTAACTGAAAATTTATGATTTCTTATATATTCGCTTCTTGCCCTTGCTTCTTCACTTAAAGGAGTCTTTTTTAATATTTTTTCCGTTGTTGTGTATGTTGTATTATTTGGGTATGCGTAGTTCATTTAATGACCTCCTTTACTTCTTAACAAATATCTTACCTTTAATAATATGCTCAATTGTACCATAAGTCAATCATATGCCCGTTTAGAAATCAAAAATGGACCTCCTAAAAATCTCGGAAGCCCATTTTAATCATTCTATATTTTTCTCAATTTTGCAATACTTTCAACATGTGTTATATGTGGCAACGTACCTATAAATCTATCATTTTATTGATTTACAAATCAAAATATATTTTTTTTATAAAATTTTCAATATTTTATTGTATTTTATTTAATTTTTATGTATAATTAAGTCATATTAAGAGTTTATCTTATACATTTATAATATGGGGGGTATTATTAATGATCTATTTAGCACCTTATGAAGAGTTACGTACTAAGAAAATCTATGTTATTGAACCATTTTTCAACACAAGTATTCCTACATTGTTACTTGGACAAGACTGCACACGTATTCGCTTTGAAGATAACTCAGAACAAATCTATCCTGAATCTATTAAAGATGTAATCGATCACTTACTTGCTGCCTATCATATTCCTTCTACCCTTCTCAGAAATCGTGCTTTACGTATGCTTCCTTCTTCAATTCAATCACCTATTCCACTTACTCCAATAGATGTTTTTCTTCCTTATAAAGCACGCGAAGTTCATACTAAAAATAACTGGTGTACGGGTTATATTAATCTTGCAGCATTAAGTGGCTTTAAGGATCTACACACCTTCATTCTTAAAAATGGCCAAGAGATCACACACCTTTCTTCCCTTCAATGCTTAAAATCGAAATTTCAAGCTAGCTATATTTTACATGATCACTTCTTACTTCATGTTTTTCCACATATGCGTTTAGATTTTGAGCCCAACATTGTCGACTATTCTTATACACTAGAATATCTTACTTCTATTTCTAAAAAGAATAACTAAATACATAGTAAAAAAAGACCAGCTCTCATTTTCGAGAGCTGGTCTTTTGCTATTCTCTAGATTCTAATACTTGGCTAAGATGTGTAATGGTGTTTGCTAATGTCTCTATTTTGCTTTCAATACGAATAAGTAAGTACATGGACAAGATAATGGGAAAGCCAAAATTACCAATTTGACTTAAGATTTGTTCCATCTCTTATGCCTCATCAAGATCAATAGCATCCACTTGTTGAATCACATATTTAGCCCCTACGATACTGTTGGCTTGAACATTCTCCCCAATGGCACCACTGCCTAACGCCTTTGTCATGGCTTCTTTTACTTGTGTACCTGAAAGGGTTTCTGCTGGGCTAGAGATGGTGATCAACTCTTCTGTCTTGGCTGGTGTACCAAAGGTAAGAACTAAATTTCTTTTTGTAACTTCCATACTGAGATTCCTCCTAAGTTAGTGTTATTATTTTCTTCTGTTAAAGCATTGTTCCAGGTTAAATTTTTAAGTTTTTATCAATAGCCTACAAACTGTTGTCTCTAAGATGTGCACTCGCTGTAACCTATGTTGCCATTATGTAAGTCGGCTCAATTGGTTAGGCTTCTAGAAGTAATAAGGTTTCTGTGACTTTTGTAACGGATTGGAGTGATTCTGCATTTAAGCTGCCAATAGCTGTGCCTAACGTATGTAAGCTTTCGTCTGTTGCTTGTTTGTTGCAGTGCCCTATAGTTTGTGAGCCTTTTGTAAATTTAAGTGCTACTTTCACTTCTTCTAGTACGCTTCGAATTGCCATATCCATTCCTCCTTGAGTTTAAATGTGTTTTAAGCACCGGTTGCTTATACTTACTATATACACAATAGGTCTGGATTTTCCTCAAAGATTTTCTTAAGTTTTTTGAGAAGATAATATTTCTTACTCGTTAAGGCCTTATAGGACAAGCCTTCAGCCGTTGCCAAGTCATTCAAACTTTTTTCACTAAAGTAAAGCTTAATCATTAATTTTCGTTCTTTTTCACTTAACCTATGTAAAGCCCACTCTATACTTTTTACCACTTCTTTTTGGAGTATTTGTTGCTCAACTTGAACTTGCTCATCTTGTATCCTATCCCAAAAGTTTTCTTCTCTCTCCTCTACAACAAGTACCTCTCTATTCTTACGTCTATAATTACTCCCCCATCTATAGAGCATCACTTTGTAATAGGCCGAGAAAGAAATCTCTTTATCTTGATTGTATGTATCTATGGCTGTACATAAAATCAAATAACTTTCTTGCATCAAATCCTCCACACTATAGTCCACTTCTTTCAGCTTATGTGCCCACTTGGTACAAAGTGGTTCAAAATGCTGCCATAGTTCATAGCTATATAGACTATGACTTTTACTTTTTCTCACTAATTCCTCAATTACTTCATACATGCTTCACCTAATTTTCCGCTGCAGCTTTTGTATTTGCGCACCTTTACTTTACCTCTTATGAAACATCTCGTAAAATTGGGGATTTGTCATTTTCCTTAAGGGTTTTGGCCATTTCTTTAAGGAAAATAGCTTTTCCCTTAAGGATTTTGATGATTTCTTTAAGGAAAATGTGTTTTTCCTAGAGGAAATTGAAATTTAGTACTTTTTTAAATTTTTTTGAGGAAAATGAAGGGTGGTTGTGTATATAAAGAGAGATAGAAATCAGTTTTTCTCATTTAGGAGGCGATTAGATGAAATCATTAATTTATTACCCAGAGCTTAATCCATATACAGGCAGCATTACTTCTAGCCTACTTTTTATGCAACTGGAGCATTGGTTTAAAGTGACCCGTGGCAAAACCTTTTATAAGTTCCTTGAGCCATGTGAAGCCCCTCAATATGTCACTGGAGATAGTTGGACAGAGGAGCTAAGCTTTGGTAAAACGGAATTTCGTACAGCTTTTAGTAACATCGGGAAGGTATATAAATCTAAAAAGGCTTACTTAGAAAGCAAGGATAAGTTTGAAGGGAAGTATTATCTGTCTTACTATGATCGTATCAAGCGCCTGACCTACTACGAACGTAATGAGACCTTAGTCAATGGACTTCTTAGAAGTTTGAATCTCTCATCTGGGTATTCAGAGACTAAACCTAACAAATCTAATCAAAACACTTCTTCAGATATAGAATCAGATGTACAAAAGTTATTTGAAACTTATTGCCCTAGCTTAAGTACCAAGGTACGTTTTACCCTCACAACCAAAATGCGCTTACATACTTTAGTCAAAGACATCACTGCTAAGGGGCTTAATCTACTAGAGACTTTTAAATCGGTCTTTTGTCAAGTAGAAGCTTCTGACTTCTTGTGTGGTCGGCTCTCTACATCCACTTTCCTAGCATCTCTTAGCTGGATCTTGAAGCCGGACAAGTTCTTTGCCATCTTAGACGGGAACTATACACCTTTTGCCTCCTCTATGCCTGACTCTACATTTGCAGCTCCAGCTTTACCAAGCTCTACGACACCTTTTGTAAAACCTACACGTCTTTTCAATCGTATGTACACCCATAATTTTGACATTGAAGCCTTAGAAGCAAGAGAACGTGCTTGGCAAGAGGCCAAATATGAAGCAAATCTGCACAATACTTCTATCTCTCTTTTATGATTTTTCACCAAAAACTATTTTTCTTTCAAAAATAGTAAGGAAATTCCAACCCTATTTTGTATATATATAGGTGTAAGGACGAGCTAGCAAACACATCCTAGGCCGTTTGCATCTCCTCCTTCACTCATTCGCTAAATGGAAATGTGTATCTTCTAGTAAGTTCTCCCCCTTCTTACTTTGAGATACAGGTTCCACTTAGCACCCCTACTCTATTCCCTGGTGGTGGCAATCTAAAGTAGAGTTAGGGTAATTGCTTATAGGTTTGATCGGCGTATTGTTGTTTGCTTGACAAGTTGCGTCTACTCCAACCCTTTAGCCTCTTACTAAGCGTCATGCCAACTGGCCTCAACGTGATACATGCATAGCATCCCTTTCACTTAGAGCTACGAGCCCCATGCCCCTTATTCAGTGTCTATAGGTTTGTATCGGATGTTTCTTGGATAGTAAGCCTTGGGCTGGACATGGTATAAGCTTTGCCACAAACAAAAAGCTAACTTAAAACTGCCTATTGTTACAAGGGGGAAGGCAGATTTAGGTTAGCTTTTTGTATTTTACTTTTAAAAGGAGACGTTATGATAAACTTAATGCTTACCCCACACTTTCTTACACCCAACCCTTATAGCCGCCCAGGACTTAAGCTGAGTCACATCCAAAAGCTTGTGGTACACTGGGTAGCCAATCCAAAGACCTCTGCTCTTAATAATCGTAACTACTTTGAAAACCTTAAGTCGGGTACCAGAGGCATCTATGCCAGTAGCCACTACATCGTAGGACTAGATGGCGAAGTCATCCACTGCATCCCAGATAATGAACGTGCCTACCATGCCAAAAATGCCAATACCTATAGCCTTGGCATAGAAGTCTGCCATCCAGACTGGGAGGGACAGTTCTCTCTTCCAACTTATGCCTCCCTTATTCAACTCCTAGCCAAGCTTTGCCATACTTATACCTTAGACCCGAACCAAGATATCCTACGTCATTATGATGTCACTGGCAAAGTCTGCCCCAAGTACTACGTGCAGCATCCTGCTGCTTGGACCAGGCTTAAAAGTGATGTTGTCACTTGCTACCAAGAGGCTTACTTACAACTTCCAACACTAGAGACTACTCCAGTACCGGAGAAGGTAACTGCCTCTATTCTCCTTAATGGTACACCCAAACAAGTAACTGCATTTATAGAGTGTGACCAATACTATATTAAACTAAGGGACTTAGCTGATGATAGACTCTTAGTAGACTACGATTGTACGAAGCACTTACCTATCCTTTGTGTTAAACCCAATCTTATCTAATTAAAGGCATTTATTCTAGAAAAAGAGCTACTTATCAGTCCTCATAATGAGGTGACCTTGATAAGTAGCTTTTTTCATTCCTATTTTCTTACTTAAAGCCTTTATTGGAGTAAAGCGCTATCTAATTGTTTCATCAAGCGCTCTATAGTAGAGGCATAACGCATATCCTCTATTAAATTCTCCAATTCATAAGGATCTTTTTCCATATCAAAAAGGAGATATGGCGTATGATCTGCTGTTCGGACACACAACTTAAACTGTTTGTCTCGAATCATTTGCCAGCCTGTATTGGGACAAATATATTCCGCTACGACAAAGTCTTGGGTAGTCTCCTCTTCCTCACGCAAATACCCCTTAAAGCTTCTACCATCCAGCGTGACATCTGTTGCTTCTTCTGCATAAGCCATTACGGAAGGAAAGATATCTATCCCTGATACGAGAGCATCGCTTATTTTATTCTTTAACCCTATAGGGTCCTTTACAATAAAAGGAACACCACAAGATTTCTCATAAGGTAAGCATTTGTTCTTCAGTCCATGACTACCTTGCATATCTCCATGGTCAGAGGTGAAGAGGATAAGGGTATCTTCTTCTAAGCCTAAGCGCTGTACTTCTTTTAGAATTTCTCCAACACCATGGTCTACTTGAGTGACCATCCCATTATAAAGCCTTATATACTCGTCCATATTATTGCCATAACGTTGATAATCTGGACAATTTTCATAAGGTCTTGGGCTATAAGGTGAGTAGGTTGGCGTATAAGGATCTACCTCTATATAATCCGGCGTATGTAAAATAGTCTTCCCTTCATAAAGCTTGGCATACTCTGGTAGCGGTTGCTCTGGATAGTGGGGTGCTTGATAACCTATGACTTGTAGAAAAGACTTATGGGTTGCCTTAAGAGCTCTTAAGTTCTCTATGGCTAAATGTGTTGTAATCTCTGTACGGTGTCCATCATATTCTTGACTTTCACCTTGTTCATTCCAAAAGATAATGTCTTTTAAAAAGCCATTATAGCATTGATAGCCTAAAAAATGCTTAAAGCTACCTTGTAAAGATGGCAAAATAGGTTCATTTCCGTTTCCTCCTAAATGCCACTTGCCTACAAAGCTTGTCTCGTAACCTAGTTTATTAAGCTCCCCTGCCAATGTCTTCGTCTCACTCAGTAAGGGTTGTCCATTATAGTGTACACCATTATGACTCGTATATAGACCTGTTAGAAGTGTCCCCCTATAAGGTCCACAGATTGGATTGTTAGAATAAGCATTTCTAAATAAAACCCCTTCTTCACATAACTGATCTAAATGAGGTGTAAATACCTCTTGATTTAATTTCCCTAATGCATATTTATGCATTTGATCAGCAAAGATAATAATAAAATTCATAACTTCCTCCCAGTTATATCTTATGTATTTTATTGTATTTTATAGTCTTTTAGAGCCTTTATAAATGATAGATGTCTGAAAACTCAATAACACATCTTTCTATATTAGAGGTAATGATTTTTGATGATTGCATTTTATCTATGTCCTGTGTTACCTGCTTAATGGGTAATGAAAAAGTGACTGTAGTCCCTCCATTTAATTGACTTTGTGCCCAAACATGTCCGCCATGCATTTCTACAAGAGATTTAACCAATGAAAGACCTATCCCGCTTCCTTCACACTTTCTTGTCAACGTATTATCCACTTGAGTAAATCGGTTAAATATATATTGTAATCTATTTTCTGGAATGCCTACTCCATTATCCGAAACAGCTATTCTTATTTCATGATCTAATTGTTCGATATATACCTGTATTTGACCAAACTCTGGAGAATATTTGATAGCATTTGACAATAAGTTAAGCATAATACGTTCAACTTTATCAGGATCACAAGCAATCACAGCTTCTTCAATCTCTGTATCAAAAATAAGCTCAATGGCTTTACCTTCTACATACTCGACTACTGACATCGTAATATCTTCTACTACACTTACAATATTATGATTTTCTAGATGAATCTCATAATATCCAGCATCTATTTTAGTCATATCGATCAAATTATTCACTAGCCTTAAAAGACGATTTGAATTTTGTTTAATCGAGTCTACATACTTCTTTAAATAAACGCCCTCCACCATCTTATCCTCATCTAAAGATTGATTAAAAAGTTGTGTGGCTGCCTTAATAATTGTAATGGGGGTGCGAAGCTCATGTGAGATATTTGCAAAAAACTCACTTTTTAACTGCTCAAGCTGTAGGGCTTCTTGTAATAACCTTTCTTTTTCTTCAATCTCTTTTTCATAGGTTATATCTCTACCACTACATACAAAGAGCGCTTCTTCCTTTTCTATATGACATCCATTCCATTCAATCCATCTGTAGTTACCTTCCTTACAACGATAGCGATTAACCACCTTTTTACATCTTGGTCCATCTACTCTTTGTCTAGAAGCTTGATAGGATATCTCCATATCATCTGGATGAATAATGTCTCTCCAACTCATATTAAGAAGTTCTTCTTCTGTCCAACCAAGAATGGTCTTCCAACTGTCACTTACCTTAATAAATCTTCCCATATTATTAAAAATAGCTATTAAATCTATAGATAAAAATAAAAGTGTTTCTAATTCTTCTTCTCTCTTTTCCCACTTTTCCAACTCACTTTCAATTTTCTCTATGCCCCCATGGGCTTCAACCCATGCTACCATCTGGCTAAATTGATCTTGTTGCTTGTGTTCTTGACTAATGGCTATAATAGGATTCTTGGGTTTCTGGGTTATCTGTCTCATATGTTCTCCTAATTAAAATATATTGGCTAATTCTTAATCCTATTTGTTAAAATACACTCTCTTTTAATATAAAATATTTTTGTACTATTGTAAAATAATTTTCTTCTTAAAAGACTTTTAGAAAACTTTCTAGCTATTCTACTTGCTTTCTATAGGATTCATGAATAAAAAAATAACCCCGTACATTTAAATAAAATATACTGGGTTATTCCTAAATACGCTTATAAACCTACTTATAGTCTATTGGATTGTGATACGATGTCTAGGTGGCTTTGCCTCTGTTTGTTTTGGAACAACAATCTTAAGCATGCCTTCTTCTAATTTTGCTTCAATGGCTTGTTCATTAATATCTTTCAAATAAATACTACGGCTCATCGCTGTCATATGTCTCTCTCTATGAATATAGTTAGGCTGTTCCTCATTCACTTCCTCTTGTCTTTTCACACCAATAATCAAGCTCTCATTATGATAATCTATTTGAATATCTTCTTTTTTGATACCTGGCATCTCTGCCTCTATTAAATAGGCACCCTCTATTTCTTTTATATCGACTTTAAAAGTGTCATTTCTTAAATCTCTTAATGGCATAAAACTGTTATTAAAAAAGTCATCGATAGCATTGTAAAAATCAGTTACTCCATTGTTATTTTGTAATCCATTTCTATTAAACGGTGTTAATCCAAACATATCAATTCCTCCTTCAAAAATTTTATGATGTATTAGCACTCTATATATAAGAGTGCTAATTTGTTTACACCATTAATATATTCCTTTCTAATTAATTTGTCAACCCTATTATATAATTATTTTAACGAATTTAAACACGATAGAAAATCAAAAAAGAGTAAGCTCTATCTTAGATCTTACTCTTTTCATAACTGCTCTATTTCATTTATTCTAATACGATTTTCGCTACACGTACTACTGTATTCATACCATAGCTAAAGCCTGTTGCATAAAGACTCATTAAACGTTCATCTGCATTTTGTATAAATCTTAATGACTCTTGATTGTCTACCCATTCAATGGATTTAATCTTTTGATTCAGACCAATGAAGTTTTTAAGGCCACTTCCTGAACCGCCTACTACAACATTGCTATCTCCTGTTACTTTTAAACCATGGATGAAAGCATAAAGTGTGTGATCGTCTACACGTAGTACAAAGTCATGACCTTCGCCTGAAATATCATCACAAGGTCTACCTTTGTAAATAGCTTCACCTTCTAACTCAATCCATTGTCCTACAAGTTTGAGCATAGCCCCTTGGATTTCTGGTACTGTACCATCTGGCTCTAATCCAATATTTAAAAGGTAATTGGCACCCATTCTTCTACTATAGCAAAGGGTTTCAATAATTTCAGGTACAGACTTATAGTTAAAGTCATGAGCCCCTACTCCCCAGTGATCATTAAGAGTTTGACACATTTCAGTAGCTAAATATTTCCTTGCTCCATCTTGATTCATACGTGTTGGGCGACCTTGTTCGAAAGTCACACTATCTATTTCTAAATTGCCTTTTTCTCCTCTATGAGAAAGTCCTGTATTATTCACAATAATAGCATCTGGTTGATGTTTACGAATGACTTCATAAAGTGCATCTTCTTCCCAGTCTTCATTTGGTTTACTCCAGTTTCCATCAAACCATAAACCACCTATTTTACCATACTCGCTACATAGGATTTCTACAGAGTCTCTTAGATATTTTAAATAAGCTTTAAAATCCTTATCAAAGCTTTCTTCATGCCAATCTAATGTTGTGTGATAGAAAAATGGGATAATGTCATATTTATTACATGCATCTACATACTCACGAACAAGGTCGCGTCCAATAGCATGTGGTGCATCATATGTATTAAGTCCTTTCGTATCAAATAATGAGAAGCCATCATGATGCCTTGTTGTCAGTACAATATATTTCATACCAGAAGCTTTTGCAACCTTTACCATGTCTTCTGCATAATAAGGTCTTACTGCAAAGGTCTTAACCAGCTCTTCATACTTTTCTTTGGGTACTTGATAAAAAGATTGATACCATTCTCCTTTTCCTACTTGTGAGTACAATCCCCAGTGTACAAACATTCCAAATCCTAAATCTTCAAAATCTGCAATACGTTTAAGTGGCATTGGTGTCGCCATATGTAAATCCTCCTAGAATAATAAAATACCTTTATAGTTTAATATTATTTATGTACATATGTCAAACTTATTTGAAGTTATTTATTATATTAATACTACTTTTTATTATCCTATCATTATATTTATTTCTGTCATATACAAAAGATTGATTGAGCTTTATGATATGCTCTATTGATAGGTTCACTTCACTTCTTCTACATGAAAAAGAGAGCTTAGAAAGCTCCCTTTAATAAGATTTAAAATTAACGACTCTTTTCGTTTTTACAACCATGAACACCTATTTTTTCACCGTTTATAATACCTTTATCTGCATTATCTGTTGGATCTATTTTTCTTAGAGTTGGATTACTTTTGTCTCTATCTTTCATTCTATTTTTGTTATTATGCATAAGAACGACCTCATTTCTTTAAAGATGATGTTTTCTTACCTTCTTTAGATTGTTTTTCATAGTCTTTTGCTTGTTTAGGTGTGAAATTTGCAAAGCCAGTTTCTTTTGCCATCTTGAATACCTCCTAATAAATTGTTACTTACTTATTATCTAGAGATTTGATGATTATTATGCTAGCAAAAAAATTCTATATTTATTTTAAAGATAATTCATCCTTTACATTTGTCAAAGCACTTAATATAAAACTATTGATTCTTAAATGGATATCGTAATAATCAACTTGATCTTGCACTTTAGTTTCTGACAAATAATCGATCAGATTTTGTCCCATATCTTCTAAATATAAAGTTATCGCAATCAGAGTGGTTATTTTTCTTTTAGCAAATTTATCTAAATCGTTCTTTTTATATTCCTCTAATTCAGTTCTAATATCTGATATTTGTGAAATATACACATGGACTAAATCTATATTACTTTTATTGGATTTCTGCTGAAAATGATTAATATACCCATTTTGTGATATGGACATATACTGCTTTCTTATATTTTCAATTTTATCTATACTTTTCTCTAATTGTTGATTTGAAATACTGGCTGTAGCCTTAATACTGGGTACAAATAACACAAATATTAAGGCTAAAATGAGACTTTGTTTAATTAATTTTCTTTTCATACATCCTCCAAATTAATATGCCTTTAAATGATATGTTTTCCTTATAAAGTATTAATTATCCTAAATAATCCCTTAATTATTTTTAGCAAATAAAAAAGTCCTACAAACTTACGTTTGTAGGACTTTTTGGGATGGAGGGAGAAGGATTCGAACCTTCGAAGGCGGTGCCAACAGATTTACAGTCTGCCCCCTTTGGCCACTCGGGAACCCCTCCATAAGCCGACGATCGGACTCGAACCGATAACCTGCTGATTACAAGTCAGCTGCTCTGCCAATTGAGCCACGTCGGCATACTTATGTATTAGGCATATTCACTTTTAAGTTTTACTTAAGAAGTAAAAACGTGCACAGAAGGATTCGAACCCTCGGCCTTCTGATCCGTAGTCAGACGCTCTATCCAGCTGAGCTATGCGCACATGTTTTAATGA
>NZ_JAQIFT010000065.1:0-54555 GCF_027857615.1 Holtiella tumoricola | reverse complement strand
AAGAAAGAAAGAAAGAAAGAAAGAAAGAAAGAAAGAGGTAAATGGTAGGGATAGAGGGGTTAGCCTTGCCGGGGGCATCTAATGGCTAACCCCTTCTAAAATATTTAGAAGAAGCCGTAGGAGCGTGTATTCCAAGGTGTACTTAACAAAAGAGAAGCAGTTGTAAGGTATGTATAGAAAAAGGAGGCATGATATGTTAAGTACGTGGATGCAACATCTAGCAAATGGTATTTCGTTAGGAAGTTTATATGCCTTAATTGCCATTGGTTATACAATGGTTTATGGGATTTTGAGATTAATTAATTTTGCTCATGGTGATATTTTTATGATGTCAGCTTACTTTGCTTTTTTCGGTATTACTGTTTTTCATGTTCCTTGGTACATAGCTATTATACTGGTTGTAATATGTACAGTAATACTTGGTGCTTTAGTAGAAAAAGCAGCTTATAGGCCTTTAAGGGATGCACCTAAGTCTTCTATTTTGATTTCTGCCATAGGAGTATCCTTCTTCTTAGAGAACTTAGCGACCTTCTTGTTTTCAGGTAAGCCCAAAGCTTTTCCCGAGTTTACGTTTATGACCACACCTATAGCAATAGGTGGTGTAAGTATTCAACCGTTGATGATCGTTGTACCTATAGTGACCTTAGTTTTATTAGGGCTATTATTACTTATTATTAATAAGACCAAGTTAGGAATGGCAATGCGTGCAGTATCTAAAGATTATGAGATTGCAAAGGTTATGGGGATAGAGATTAATAAAGTTATTGGAGCAACCTTTGCTATAGGATCAGGGCTTGCAGCTATTGGTGCTATCTTATGGGGGATGAAATATCCACAAGTTCAGCCAATGATGGGGGTTATGCCTGGGCTTAAATGCTTTATAGCAGCCGTTATTGGTGGTATTGGTAATGTGAAAGGAGCTGTTATTGGTGGTTTTATATTAGGACTTGTAGAAGTCCTTTTAGTTGCTTGTTTTACCAGTTTAACAGGATATAGAGATGCTATTGCCTTTGTACTTCTTATCATTATTTTACTTGTAAGGCCTAGTGGTTTAATGGGTGAGAAAGTTATAGAGAAGGTGTAAAAGATGACGAAGAAGAAAAAAATGATGCTCACTTTAGGGGCGATAATCGTGCTGGGCATCTTCGTTGCATTGGGCAATATCTTTTTTGATAGCTATTTAAAACGTATTCTTAACTTATGTGCCATCTACACCATACTTGGGTTATCTATGAACTTGATTAATGGATTTACAGGGCTTTTTTCACTAGGTCAAGCAGGCTTTATGGCCATTGGTGCTTATTGTGTAGGGATTTTTACAGTACCCTTAGCAGAACGTGAAATGGTTTATTACTTAGAACCGATGCATCCAGCTATTGCCAACATTCAACTTCCTTTTGTAGTGGCTTTGCTACTTGGAGGACTTGTAGCAGCCTTTTTTGCCTTTTTAATAGGGGCACCAGTGCTTAGGTTAAAAGGGGATTACCTAGCGATTGCTACATTGGGCTTTTCAGAGATTATACGTATTGTATTTACTAACTTACAGACGATTACAAATGGTGCATTAGGGATTAAAAATATCCCAACCATTACAAGTATGTGGTGGACATTTGGGATTATGCTGCTTTTTATTATCTTCATGTTCTTACTCATTCGTTCTAGTTATGGCAGAGCGTTTAAATCTATAAGGGAAGATGAAGTAGCAGCAGAAGCTATGGGCATCTCTCTTTTTAAGCACAAGATGCTCTCTTTTATTATTAGTGGATTTATGGCAGGTATTGGTGGTGGGTTATTTGCGGCATTACTTGGAACAGTAGATCCAAAGCAATTTTATTTCACCCTTACTTACAACTTCTTATTGATTATTGTATTAGGGGGAATGGGAAGTATTTCAGGAACAGTTATTTCAGCTTTTCTTGTAACAGCAGGGCTAGAATGGTTAAGGTTCTTAGATGAGCCAGCAACCTTATTTGGTGTTAGCATTCCTCTCTTTAGGCCAGGACTTAGAATGGTTGTCTTCTCTGTTATCTTAATGTTGGTTGTACTGTATTATCGTAAGGGAATCATGGGGCAAAATGAATTTACTTGGGAAGGCATCGCTTCTTTCTTTAAAAACTTAAAGACAAAATTTAATAAGAAAAAACAAAAGGAGGGGTGCTAATGGATGTTTTAAACCTTAGTCAGATTATGATGCAATTTGGTGGTGTTGTAGCTATAGATGGACTTGATTTAGAAGTACATGAAGGTGAGATCGTTGCACTTATTGGGCCCAATGGTGCAGGGAAAACAACGGTTTTTAACGTAGTGACGGGTGTTTATGAACCAACACAGGGAAAGGTTCAGTTTAAAGGGCAAGACATCACAGGCATGCGGGTAGACCGTATTACAAGAAAGGGGATTGCACGTACCTTTCAAAACATTCGTCTATTTAAAGAAATGACAGTATTTGAAAATGTGCTTATTCCTCAGCATATGAATTTACAAAATAACTTCTTTAGCACAGTATTTAGAACAGGCAAGGCAAGGAAAGAAGAAGAGGGGATGAAGGAGCAAGCCCTTGAGTTACTAAAAACAGTTGGCTTATTAGAGGTGAAAGATGAAAAGGCAAGTAGTTTGCCTTATGGGCAGCAGCGTCACTTAGAGATTGCCAGGGCTTTAGCGACCAAACCACAGCTTTTACTTTTAGATGAGCCAGCAGCAGGGATGAACCCTCAAGAAACGTTGGAACTGACTCAGTTTATTAAGCGTATTCGAGATACCTTTCACTTAACAGTTTTTATGATTGAGCATCATATGGATTTAGTTATGGAAATATCAGATCGTATTTATGTTTTAGACTTTGGAAAGTTAATTGCAAGAGGAACTGCAGAGGAGATTCAACAAAATGAACGGGTTATAGAGGCTTACTTGGGGGTGAGTGAAGATGCTGAAAATCAGTGATTTAAAAGTAAGTTATGGAGGCATAGAAGCTGTTAAAGGGGTAAGTCTAGAAGTTCCAAAGAACCATATTGTCACACTGATAGGTGCTAATGGCGCAGGGAAAAGTACCATTCTAAGATCTATTATGGGGCTGGTAAAAGCAGACTCGGGTGATATTTTATTAGATGGGCAAAGCATTATGGGGGTAAGTACTAATCAAATTGTGAGTAGTGGTATCTCACTTGTACCAGAGGGAAGACGTATCTTTCCGAACTTAACGGTATTAGAAAATATTAAGATTGGTGCCTATCTTCGTAAAGATGATTTAGCATCAGATATAGAGTGGGTTTATAACCTCTTTCCTATTTTAAAGTCAAGGCATTGGCAGATGGCAGGAACTCTTTCAGGTGGGGAACAACAAATGTTAGCTGTGGCACGCGCGCTCATGTCTAAGCCTAAAGTGCTTATGATGGATGAACCGTCCCTCGGATTAGCACCTTTAGTTATTCGAGATATCTTTGAGATTATCAAGACCATTCATCAAGAGGGGATGACCATCTTACTCATAGAGCAAAATGCCAACCTAGCCTTAAAATGTGCAGACTATGGTTATGTTTTAGAAACAGGAAATATTATTTTAGAAGGAACAGGGATAGGATTGCTTCATAATGAAAAGATTCAAGAAGCTTATTTAGGCAAGAAAAAATAGCAAGATAACGAAATAAAAAACAGACCTACAAGAATGGGGGTGATCAGCCCGCTTGTAGGTCTTTGTTCGTCTCGAATTATGTATCGAGAGGATAGGATGTAGTCTTGAAGAAATTATACCCGATTAGCTCATATCAGAGTACAACAATGAGTATACGGGTAGGATGTAAAAACTAAAGGTAAAGTATGTTAAAAGTATGTTAAACAATACAATAAGATTGTAATTTATGCTTGAGGATAAAAAATAGAAGTGAATAACTTATGGATTAAAATGTAAAATAATAAAAAGGTTTACAAATGATTTTTAATATAATATAATTATACAATAAATTAATGAATTGGAGGAAAGTAGAGGATGAGTAGAATACTATACTGCTAATTTGATACAGAAGTATCATTAGCAAAGGACACCAAAATATCAAAAAGAATTTAACAAAATTACTTTGAGGCCTTAGTATAGGTTTGTTTCCTATGCTTAAAGGTGTGTTCTTTGATGCAGATAGTATATATTCAGTTAAACTCTACTTTTCTATAGATAGAGTTAGTCTAGAGCGTGTGAACCAGAGATAGGGCAACTGTTTATTCCAGTTAAGGAATGATCGTGTATAACAGATGCTAGTGGTAAACATAGTAGGCTAAGTGAGGCTATAGGAAGTAGTATTTCCTATAGCCTATTTTTGTGCGTTTAAATGTTTAGATATATAATCTATTTGCAACGAAGAGCCCTTGTAATTTCTAGGAGGGTTTATGAAAACATTATTATTAAAGAGAAAATGGGAATTTATTATTTATATGATTGCAAGCTGCTTCTTTATAGTAAGTGACTTATTGATCATGGGGCTTTCAGGCTATATTATGGATGCACTAGAGCAAGGAAGTATGGAACTTTTTATGACACGTATTGGCTACGGTGTCATTATTGTACTGATTGGCGCTGGGCTTTACTTATCTTCTAGATTCTTACGTATTGGGTATATGCGTAAAGTCCTTTTGGATATACGAGCAGAAGCCTTTGGTACAGTACTTAAAATGAGTCCAAAACAATTTGGCAAGGTATCGAAAGAAAATTATGTTTCAAGATTGACCAATGATGTGAATTTAATTGAGGAGAAGTTCTTTATCAGTTTGCTTAATCTGATTTCAGGATTTGGTATGTATATCATTGGATTAATTATTATTTCATGTTATGAGCCAGTTCTTGCAGGGGGATTATTCCTTGTATCTATGATTTGCTATGGGGTTTGTACACTCTTTTTAAAGCGTACCCAGAAGTTACAAGAAGCTGTATCAGAAGGGAATGAAGCCCTAACCCTTAATATGAGTAATACCTTTAACGGGCTAGAGATTATTAAGCTTGGAAATATGGAAGATAAGTTCTTAGAGAAAAATAAAAAAGAAATCTCAAGAGCGGAGGCAAGAAAGCAAGCCTTTAATAACTATTCAGAGATACAACAAAATGTATTGATCTTTGTGGGATACTTTGTCATGGCAGGGGTCATCTTCTACTTAGGAGGGAAGATAGGAGGCGGCTTAGGCTTTGGTATCGCAGTTTTCTTATTTCAACTCAGTACTCAAATTATCTTCCGTGTGATGGATAGTCTGCCATTAGTCAATGTCATGCGTTCTTCTATTAAAATTTATGAGAAGTTGACCTGTTTAGAGGTCTCACAAGAAGAAACAAAGTCAAATGCTTTTCGGTTTGATCGTACCATTGAGCTCAAAGATGTGTGCTTTGGTTATGAAGGGCGTAAGCTATTAGACCATACTAACATGACTCTAGAAAAGGGGAAAAAGTATTTAATTAAAGGAGCTAGTGGAGCAGGTAAGTCTACATTGCTTCATCTCTTACAAATGTTGAATGAAGACTACACAGGAAGTATTAAAGTAGATGGTATAGACTATAGAACCATTGATGAAAGAAGCTTTAATGAAAAAGTAGCAGTTATTGATCAAGATATCTTCTTATTTGAGGACACTATACGTAATAACATCAATCTTTATCGTGAGACAGATGAAACCTTTATGCAAGAGGCTATAAAAGGGGCAGGGCTAGAAAGTCTTATAGCAGAGCTTGAAAAAGGCTTAGAGACACCGCTTCTTGAAAATGGCAAGAATCTATCAGGCGGGCAAAGACAGCGTATTGCTATTGCACGTGCCATTGTAAAGGATGCAGAAATCCTCTTTATAGATGAGGGGACAGCAAGTTTAAATGAAGCATTAGGAAGAGAGATAGAGAAGGTATTCTTAAATCTACCCCAAACGGTCATTGCTATCAGTCATCGTTATTATGAAGGAATAAGTGAAGGCTATGACTATGTTCTAGAATTACAGGCGGGTAGATTGAACCAATATGATGCTAAAGATTATTTTGAGGGGGTGAGCGTATGCTAAAACGCTTAACAAAAGTATGGCCGTATTTATTGATGGCTGTAGGATTTACTTTAGTACTAGGGTTATTAGAAGGTTATGTAATGATTCAGCTTATGGGGCTTTTTGATTTAGCTTTAGGAAAGCAAATGGAGCAATTTACAACGGAGAGTATGAGAGTGATGAGACTTGCACTGACGTTGGTACCTATTGCTATTATTGTAACTTGTACAAAGAATCTTTATAAACGAAAAGCCAATGAGTTGATGAAGGATTATTATTTAGAAAAGGTTTATGCTAAAAATATTAGTGAGTTCTATTCAGAGAACAACGCCAAGTATTTATCTGCATTAACCAATGATTTTAATACGTTAGAGCAAAAGTTCATCAATCCTGTATATTCAATTATAGATGGGGGCGCTGTCTTTATCGCAGGGATGTGGATGATCTTTACGGTTAATCCAAAGCTTGTATCATTAGGACTTGTACTTGTAGTGATTAATACAGGACTTACCTTTTTACTTCAAAAGCCTATTACCAAGCAAACCACTGCAAGAAGTGATTTATTTGAAGGGTATACAGGGTATATCAAAGAGGTATTATCAGCCTTCCACATTATTCGTAATAACAATTTACAAGAGCGTATTCAAAATAACTTTGATGAAAAAAGTGAGACCGTTCAGCATAGAGGGTACTTGATTGATCGTCTACTCTCCTATGTGTATTGTATGCAAAACACGGTATCTAATTTTATGATATTAGGTGTCATGGGTGTCGCAGGTTATCTGGCTTTACAAGGGGAAGGTACCATAGGTGGTGTGCTCCTTATTGTAGAAGGGATGTTTAGAATACTTGGGCCAATGATGATGATTAGTGAAGCTATGCCACAAATTGCTACAGTAGGAGGCATCATTAAGAAAATAGAAGCTACACTTACAAATCATGAAGAGACTAAAGAGGAAATAGAGCATTGTGAACTGGGTAAAGGCATTAGTATAGAAGGAGTATCCTTTGGTTATGAAAAGGAACAGCTAATCTTAGAAGATGTGAATGTAGCCTTTAGAACAGGAGAAAAATATCTTATCATCGGGCCAAGTGGAGGTGGTAAGTCTACTTTATTAAAGCTGCTACGCAAATACTTTAATCCAATAGAAGGTACCATTTGGATGGGGGATACACCTCTTAGTTCTATTAAAAAAGAGGCTTATTTTAAACAAATTAGTAACATCGATCAAAAAGTCTTTATTTTTGAAGATACCTTACGCAATAACTTAACGCTTTATAAAACCTATACAGATGAGGAAATCTTGGAGGCTTTAGAGAAGGCAGGGCTGGCCGACTTTGTAAATAATCATCCAGATGGATTAGAAAGAATGCTTTATGATGATGGGAAGAATGTCTCAGGGGGAGAGAAGAGCCGTATTGCTATAGCCCGTGCTCTACTTGAAAAGGCAGATTTAATTTTATTAGATGAAGCCTTTTCAGCTTTAGATCCAGCAAAAGCTAAAGAAATTGAAAAGAGTCTCTTAGATTTAGAGGGTGTAACCATCATCCATGTTACACATGTACTTTTCAAAGAGCATGAAAAGGACTACAATGAAATCTATATGGTAAAGAATAAGCAAGTTTATCCTTACCCAAAGCATGCGAAACAAGCAAGTTAATTAACTGACTGAGGCGATTTTATTTATGACAGTTTCGTAAGAAACTTATAGGTTCTTTTGTAAGCTTTTGGATGTAGAATAAGGATTAAAAGGGAAAAAGGATTTGATTTTTGATGATAGCTTGCGAAGAAGAGAGAAAGATGTTCTTTGTAGGCTATCATATTAATCATAGAGAGATTGATACACAGATGAGGAGCAATGAAAGTGACTAAAAAAAGTAAAATGCATCTGGTGATTATTGGGTTAAGTATGTATATGTGTGGAACTATTTTTAGTTTGAGCTATAGTCCGGAAGAACAAGTAATCCCCATGAAGTACAAAGATGAAACAATAGAGAATCAATACATAGATGAACTCCCACTACATAGTTATGATTGGACATATTTAGAAGAACATAATGACAAGAAGCAGTACAATTATAGCAATATAAAAGCAAAGCTAGGCATTGATGTATCTAAATATCAAGGTGAGATTGATTGGAAACAAGTAAAGGATGAAAATATTGATTTTGCCATCTTACGAGTAGGCTATAGAGGCTACGAGACAGGTAATATTAAAGAAGATCCAACCTTTACTTATAATGTTACTTCAGCGAATAAAGTAGGTTTAGATGTAGGTGTTTATTTCTTCTCACAAGCTATTTCACCAGAAGAAGCAAAAGAAGAGGCAGCATTTGTATTACAACAAATCAAGAAACATGATGTGACCTATCCAGTAGTCTTTGACTTAGAGTTTATTGAAGGGAATGACCGTATTAGTCATTTAACAAAAGATGAGATTACAGAGATTACAAAGGCATTTTGTGAAGAGATTGAACAAGTAGGATACCAAGTTATGATCTATGGAAATAGACACTGGTTACAAGATGTCATTGAATTAGGTGACCTTAGTACATATGATATCTGGTTAGCAGAGTATAGAGAAGAACCAAGTTACCCCTATGAATTTAAAATGTGGCAGTATACCGATAATGGTAGTGTGGCAGGCATATCAGGTGGTGTAGATATGAATCTATGGTTTGATGAAATAAGTGAAGTACAATAAAAGTTAATAAAAACAATACAAGCCAACCTAAGAGTACCCTCCCCCTTAAAACGGGTAGACTTAGGTTGGCTTGTATTGTTGTGTGGCAAGGACTATTGACTATAAGAAGAAAGCACTTGTTCAAAGGAATGGAAGATTTAAGGTAGAGGATAGAGTAGGGACTATTGATGATGGTGTACTGAGTAGGGGTTCCGTAGGTGAAAGAGCTATTGCCATAGTTATCACTGCAGGTTGCCTAGTCAGTTAGCCATAAGCAAAGTACCCGAATCGTGCCTATAGTTAAATCGTATATTCAATTAAACGTGGCTTAGAAGAAACAAGTCAATAGAGATATATGTACTAGATTAGATGATTGCCACCAACATTCAATCTAGTCCCAAGAAAAAGCTTGTCCATCTTTAGAAGGGGGAGACTAAAAACTTTCAAACCGATTCTTAGTAGTATCGTTAAAAGTTCTGCCTAGGATTGAGATCTTTAACGATGCTATAACAAAGTTATACACCCAATGCCTAGCCGAGTGCAATTGACAAGATACATAAAGATTCAAATGTCTATAAATGAAAAAATATAAAATATCTTGTCGTTTTTATCTGTAAATAAAAAAAGTGAATTTCTACGAAATTGATTTAAAATTGTGCTAAGTTTATAATTAATGAGAATAGATGGGGACTAAACTATACAGAGTAAATAGAAAAAGTTTAACTGCTTTTTTGTGCACTATGCCATTACCAAGCAATACTTTAAGAGAAAATACCTAAATAAAACTAATAATGATAGGTATAGGTAAGATACAAGGCATGTTATAATAAGAAAAAACGGCACTTAGGAGAGACACATGAAAATAGAAATCGTATGCGTAGGCAAACTTAAAGAAAAATATTTAGTACAAGCGATAGATGAATACAGCAAAAGACTGAGCAGATACTGCAAACTTAACATTATAGAATTAACAGATGAAAAAACACCAGACAACGCTTCAGAAAAAGAAGAACTCCAAATTAAAGACAAAGAAGGGGACAAGATTCTTGCACAAATTAAAGATACAGCTTATGTGATCACACTAGACCTAGGGGGTAAGATGGTAACATCAGAAGGCTTTGCGCAGATGCTAGCAAACTGTGGGGTACAAGGCAACAGCCACATCGTATTTGTTATCGGCGGATCACTTGGGCTTTCAGATAAAGTCCTAAAAAGAACAAATGATAGCTTATCCTTCTCAAAAATGACATTTCCACATCAACTTTTTAGAGTCATGTTAGTGGAACAAATTTATAGAGGGTATCGAATTAATAACGGTGAACCGTATCATAAATAAATGTGCCCCTTTTTAGATTTAATGAGTGTAGAAAATAATAGTGGTTAATAGTAGTGAGATGTAAAAAGAGTTGCATTGATGGGGCATAGATCGTAGCACACAGCAAAATTATTATCCATGATAAGAGTTGAATAGTAAAATTATAAATATTTACACAAGTTTATCCAGATGCTAAACTAATTGTAAAATAGAGGGTTCTTACGGTTAGGAGTAAAAATAAATAAAAAGTAGCAAATCATAACCTGAGGTTTATGTCTGTAATAGAAAGGATGATTATCATAATGAAGGATTTAAAAGTAATATTTATGGGTACACCTGATTTTAGTGTAAATATACTTAATAGCTTAATTTATCATACTAATGTAATAGGAGTAGTAACTAAACCAGATAAATTAGTTGGTAGAAAACAAATATTGACAGAACCAGCTGTAAAGAAGGTGGCACTTGAAAACAATATAAACGTAATACAACCAACTAAAATAAGAGAAGAATATCAAAGTATAATCGATTTAAATCCTGATGTCATTATAACTTGTGCATATGGTCAATTTCTCCCAAAGGAGGTATTAGACTATCCTAAATATGGTTGTATTAATGTTCATGCATCACTTCTTCCTAAATTAAGAGGAGGTGCACCTATTCATAGAGCGATTATTGATGGATATACGACTACGGGTATTACCATCATGCATATGGGTGAAAAAATGGATAATGGTGATATCATAAGTCAAAAAAGTATTGAAATAGAAGATACTGATAATGTAGGGATATTGCATAATAAATTAAGCCTATTAGGTGCAGAACTATTAATAGAAACATTACCGAGTATTATCAATGGACAAGCAAATAGAATCGTCCAAAATGAAGATGAAGTAACATTTGGTTATAATATATCCAGAGAAGATGAACATATCGATTTTAATAAAACAAAAATGGAAGTATTTAACAAAATAAGAGGGCTTAATCCCTGGCCAGTAGCACATGCTATTTTAGCGGATGAAGAAATAAAAATATACGAAGCGATTATAGGTGAAGAGAACTATAATGAAAAATTAAATGGTGAAATATGTAAATTATACAAGGATGGAATAGGCATTAAAGTATCTGATGGAGAAATTATTTTAAAAATAATAAAACCTTCAGGGAGTAAAAAGATGAGCGTAAAAGATTATTTTAACGGATTTAAAGAGAAAAACACTCTAATTGGTAAGGTATTCAAGTAATTTATGAATAGTTCACTTTCTTATGGATAATCTAACATTTAAACTTACAATTAGTTAGTCGTTTGAGTCAGATAGTTCTAGTACAATTTTAAAAATAATATGCTATAAGAGAGTTTATTTTTAAGAAAATCTTATTATAATATAAGTATATAAAAGAAATGCTCAGTAGCTGGTAATTACTAAGCATTCCTAAAGTGAGACGTTTATTTTATTTTAGGACTATTGGAAATAATTATAGTAGAATAATCTTAAAAAGAGAAAGAGCATACCTATTCTTGGTCGGATGGAGTGCTCTTTTCTTTTGTATTAATTTCTAGTTGAAACCCTTTAAGGGTTATACTAAATTTTAGAGGGCTTAAAAATACAACATGTCTAAAAGAAAGATTAATTAGCATTATAATTATGGCTCCTATTACAGATATCATTAGTATAGACATTCCAATACTACCCCCTTTGTGCCATGATGAAAGATTCACCAGTAGCCCAAGGAGGAGAAAACGACTAAAACCTCCGTAGCCATCCATCTACGGTTAGATTAAGTTTTTTATTTAAAAGGATAATGATAACATAACATTTTTTTTCATTTAAAATTTAATCAAATAGAGAGCCCTTTAATAAATTAATTATAGTTAAACTGTAAATAAGTATGTTTTATCCAAAATTATATGTAATTTAACTGAACTAAATACTAAACTATAGTTAATACAACAATATATTGATTATAATTTAGTATTTTCGTATAATTTGAAGGTTTTGAAATTATAATCTAGTTATGTGTACATCTTTTCTTGGGACAGTTCTTTTATAATGTACTTTTGGGTAACCAATCACCATACATGCAACTAATTCTTCACTATCATCTATTTGTAGAAACTTACCTATTTCAGGATTAAAGTTTACAGCCCTTAATAAGAATCCGCTAAAATATGTTCCAAGTCCTAAAGCATTTATCATAAGTTCCATTTTTGATGCTGCTAAAGCTCCATTTACAATGTTTTTTGATTTTACTACTATCAATAGAGGAGCCTTAGAGAATAGTTTATCTTCTCCATCAGGATTCTCTACAAAGTTTTTATACATAGTTTTCCACATATTAGCATACATCTTAATTTGGGGAGCCGTAGTTTCATCATCCAACAAATTATCAGCTTGGTTATTTAAAGTCTGTAGCACTATTTTTCTAAGATCTTGTATTTTATCTTCTACAACCACATATGAAACATCTTGTAAATTTCCACTAGTTTGAGTAAATTTGCCTGCTTCAAGTATTTTATCTATCTTTTCTTCTTCAATATCTTTGTTTGAAAATAACCTAACACTTCTTCTAAATTTCATAAAATTCATTAACACATCTGGATTTACTGAAAATTCTTCAATGTTGTATTCTTTTACTTCACTCATTGAATAATCTTTTTCATCATCACATGATATAGCCCTTACAGGGCAAATTGCAATACAATGTCCACACTTTACACAAGTTTTATTTTTTACATGAGACTTTCCATCAATCATTTCTATATCATTTACTGGACAATCTTGTTTGCATAAAGTGCAACCTATACACTTATCAGTATTTACAATCATTATAAAATACCTCCTTATATATCTTGGTGTTTATAATTATAGTTATTAAACTATAGTTTAAGTCAAGTATTTTAAAAGGAAAATCTATACTAATTATTTTGTCTACTTTCAAGGTTTAAATTTATTTTCTCGATATAGCTTTTTAGTATTTTTCTTTGTTTTTCTAATTTGCTTCGATGTTCCATTAAAATATTTATTGCTAATTGATTATTTCTACTATCTGATAGAATATCTAAATTAGTACGAATTTCTTTGACTGACATTCCTATATTTCTTAAACACCGAATTAAATTTAGTAGTTCTATATCTTTTTTTGAAAATACTCTTATATTATTTTTATCTCGCTTAAATCCAGGTAATAATCCTTCTTTTTCATAATATCTTATTTTTGATTGAGATATATTAGTTATTTCAGAGACTTCTTTTATTTTATATTCCATAAAATGTACTCCTCATAGTTAATATTAATTTTAATCATTATAACTTATCTTATAGAGTTTATAAAAGTGATTTGTCATGAAATGAAGATAAGTAGATTTAAAATTAATAGTAGTATTATGAGTTAGAAAACTATTTGTTAAAAAATACTTAAAACAAATAGTTTTTAGAAATAACAAGGTTTATAAAATTATAAGAATACCAATAAATTTTCGTAAAAAACTGTTACTTTGAAAGCAGAGGGAGAGCCAATACCATTTGAAATAGTGAATGAAGTCATGCAAAGGAAAACTACCTACAAATTCAATAGAAAGATATATTGCAAAAGAAGTTTATGATAAATCCATAGGAGAGAGTGTGTTTAGAAGAATTACACCAATAGTTAATATTCTAATTTGGGCAGAAATATGTAAAAATGGAAGAGGTAGACTAATATTAAAATAAAAATGTGCTCTGTAGAGTACGTTACGGAGAACCTTACTATAAAAAATGCTATGTTTTTTAAACCAATGAATATAAGACAGAAGATAGAAAGTAGATCGAAAACAATATCCTAATAATTATGAGTGTTTTGTGGCATATTTAATAAGAGACTAAGTGTGAAAGATTAATGATACCTTACAGTCTTGATGAAAGAATTTTTCAGATAAAGGAAGTAAAAAGATGAAAGCTCAAGATTATATTAATCAATATTTACCGCAAATTAATGAAGCGACTGATGAAGCACAGCTCAAAGACATCTGTTCTAGTGTATTTTTAGCTTTTTTAGATGATACAGCTGAGCTTGTCAAATCTAGGAATGCAGTTGAGGATGAAGCCATTATCAGTGTACTTAATGAAGAGGGAGATAAATGGAGTAAATTCTGTAGGATAATGAATCAGCAGCAAGAAGTAGTCAAATTTAATGAAGATATGTTTTTAGACTACTGGAGAGAACGATTAGATTTAGAGTAATTTTTAATTTCAATTTTAAATACTATAATTGAAATTAATGGTCCATTGACATTAATATATGATTCTATAAAGAAAAGGAATTAACCAACATAAGATATAAATATTAAAAAAATTATATCTTATATCAATAATTAAATACCTAAGATATAAATAATCTTGTTAAAAAGCTTTTTCTTAGTTTGGATGATCACTATCTAATTCAAACCAAGAAAAAGCTTTTTATTTGTGTAAAAGTGAAATGAATTATTCTGGAAACCATGTTTTCTGAAGGGTTTGTTTTACTAGATTGAAATGTTCTTCACCTATAGATGTCTTTATATCTTGCTCAAACTTTTCTTTTATAGTGAGTGTTTCTTGGCGGAATAGTATTCCTTTTTGAGTTAGTGTAAGGACTTTATTTTTACAGTTACCTTCTAGGATTTCTGATTTAATGTAGCCCTTAGAGATCAGGCCTTGCACACACTTATGAGCACCTTGACGTGAGATGTCAATAATTCGCGCTAGTTGTGCTACAGTCATAGGACTTCTTTCTACTAGAGCCAGGATGTAAGATTCTGTATCTGTTAAATAGTGATTTCCTTGTTCTACCCAAGTATCTCTTACCATTTTACGAAGTTGGGCATGCTTTTCACTTATCAAGTCAATGATGTTTAAATTTTCAAAATATGATTGCATAGGGAACTCCTTTTATATTATTAAGTTTAGACCTAGTTTACTATATCTTTATTATATCCATTTTAAGTTATAAGTAAATGTTGATGTAAATTAAGTTGACATTATTAATATTGTGATGATATTATGAATAATGTTAACCAGGTTTACAATATAAAAATTAAATAATAAGGTTAAATGGAATGAGAAGCCATTAAAGTTCAAAAAGAAAAAGAGGAAATAAAGATGAGCAAAGTAGAAAATAAAATTTCACAGCAATTAGCTAGTGAACCTGTAAAAAAACTTATGCTAAAGTTTTCAATACCATGTATTATATCGCTACTTGTAAGTGCATTATATAATATAGTGGATCAAATCTTCATTGGTCAGGGGGTTGGCTATTTTGGAACGGCAGCAACGAGCGTAGCTTTCCCGTTGACAGTTATTGCACTTGCAATTGCATTAATGATAGGAGATGGGGCTGGAGCCTTCTTTAGTTTAAAAATAGGGGAGAAAGATACTAAGAGCACAGAACTTATTGTAGGAAATGCCATAACGATGTTTGCTGCTTCAGGTATTGTACTTGCTCTTATTAGTAGTCTATTCCTGAAACAAATTTTAGGAATGTTTGGTGCAACAGAAGCTGTTATGCCATATGCAATGGATTATACAAGAATTATAGCTATTGGACTACCTGTTGCTATGTTTAGTACTGGATTTAATTCGATTATACGTGGAGATGGAAATCCTAAGTTTGCAATGATTTCTATGCTATGTGGTGCTCTAATTAATACAGTACTTGATCCCATATTTATTTTTACATTCGACATGGGTGTAAAAGGTGCAGCTTATGCAACGATTATTGGTCAGCTTGTTAGTACAATACTTGGTATCTTATATATTAAGAAATTCAATAATATTAAATTTAAATTTAAGTTTTTAAAACCTAACTTTAACATTTGTAAAACGACTTTAACATATGGCATATCTAGTTTTATAACACAAGCGGCTATTGCTATAGTAGCTATTGCTACAAATAATGTGTTAACAAAATATGGAGCGGCATCTGTATATGGTAGCGAAATTCCTTTATCCATATTTGGAATTGTAACTAAAGTGAATCAAATTATGCTGTCTGTATTATTAGGGATAGCTGTTGGTGCTCAACCAATATTAGGATTTAACTATGGAGCTAAAAAAATGGGCCGTGTAAAAGAAACGGTTAAAATAGCTTTAACAGGAGCAGTTATTGTATCTACTTTAGGATTAATCTGCTTTGAATTTTTCCCTCAACAAATCGTTAATTTATTTGGAGCAGGGGATGCAATGTATAATGAATTCGGAGTTATGTACTTCCGCATCTTCTTAGCAGGATGTATATTAAATGCTATCCAAATTGTTTGTATAATATTCTTCCAAGCTATAGGGCAACCAATGCAATCAGGCATACTATCGCTTTCAAGACAAATTATTTTCTATTTACCAGGGCTATTTATATTACCAATAGTAATGGGAATAAAAGGAGCAATTTACGCAGCACCTATAGCAGATATATTAGCATTTATATTAGCTATGATATTAATGAGCATGAAGTGGAAGCAAATAAATGCACTAGAAGATAAAGAGGAAAGTAAATTAAGTAAAGTAGCTTAAAGATTAAAAAAGGTATTATAATATTGATATTTAGGGAAAGGGCTCATCGCTTTTATGAAGCATTTTGTATGTAAGGATGTGGAGGTTCTTCTGAATTACTACAAGATTTATTACGTGAAAAATGGGAATGATTTAATGTTAGAAATGGAGTTATTAGCTTCAGAAAAAACATTAAAAGAGACCTATAAAGAAGATCCTATTGGTATAGGGTATGGGCTAAGAAATGCAATGCATAATATTTGTTATGCACTTGTAAATGGAACGAATATGTATTAATGACGTAGAATAATAAATAGGCTGGTGGCATGAATTAGGGCTACCAGCCTTATTTATTTCAAGAAAAATGGACGATTCAAGATATAGAAACATTGAGAGTCTAGTTTCTTTTCAAAATTACAGCAGCATTTTTATACATGAAGTAGCAGAGACTTAAGCTCATCAAAATTAGAAATCTCATAAGTAGGTGTGATTGAAGTATTATTTACAATCTTATTAGGGTTATACCAACAGGTATCTATACCAAAGTTTATTCCACCTTGTATATCAGAACTTAAACTATCTCCTACGATTAAGACTTTACTTTTATCAAAGAAATTCATATGTTTTAAAGTATGTTCAAAAATTTTAGGATCAGGTTTTGAAACTAATAGTTCTTCAGAGATTACTACAGTCTCAAAATGTTTTGCTATAGTAGATTTTCTGATCCTTTTATCTTGCACTAAAGTAAGGCCATTAGTGATTATAGCAAGTCTGTAAGACTTATTTAGCGTTTCTATAAGCTCCATACTATCATCATATAAAAAGGATGCATCCGCTAAATATTCCATATATAAATTTGCAAAGTTAGTTTCATCAAAACTTATCTCTAATTTATCTGATAATCTTTTAAATCTTTCTATTTTTAATTTTTCTTGGGTAATAAGCCCTTGTTCAAATTCTTTCCATAGAGCTGTATTTATTTCTTTATAAATTTTCAAATGATAATTCTCATCATAGTCTATATTAAACTTAAGCATTGTATTTTTAAATGCTTCACTTTCAGATTTTTTGAAATCATATAAGGTTTCATCTGCATCAAATAATATAACTTCATATTTCATAATATGTCCTCCAAATTTTATATAAATAATATAATGATTAAGTAATTTACGTAGTTTTTGTTTATACTTTTTATCAGATTTTGTATGAAGTACAATACCTATTTAAAATAACACACATCCTACCACCTGTCCTATATAAAAATATTAAAGTATAGGTAATCTATAATTATACGTACATATATTCAAAGTTATCTGTTCTCTTTACAATGTGATATAAATAAAATACTATATTTATAAAAATTCTGATATGACATTAGTCATGTTAGAAGTAGCTATGAAATGAGTTTTTGATAGGGATACCTTTTAATATACTTAGAGAATTATCTAAGAATGCTTATGTAAAGCCACTTTAGAATATAAGTTCTAAATTTTAATAAGGTTATTGAAATCGTATAATAAAAGTAGAGTAGAAATTTGCAAAAAAAGTTGGGGGCTAGAAAATGTTCATTTATCTAATGATGATAGATACGGAAGAAGAGAAAAGTAAGTTTGAAAAAATTTATTTTAATTATAGGCAGCTTATGTTTCATATAGCCAATGATATTTTAAATGATGAATACTTAGCAGAAGATGCAGTACATAAGTCATTTATAAAAATAATGAAGCATTTGAATAAAATTAATGATGTAGAGTGTCCTAAAACAAAAGGATTTATCGTTATAGTAGTCAAGCATACAGCCATTGATTTATATAGAAAGAGAAAAAGAGAAAATACAGTTCAAATTAATGAAGAAACATTAATAGAGCATGGGGGTACGACTGTTGAGCAAGAGGTTATCGATAAAGTAGAAAATCCACTAACAGCTGCAATCTTATCCTTACCACATCATTACTCAGAAATTATATTATTGAAATATAGTCATCATTATACAGATAAACAAATAGCAAACTTATTAGGTTTATCAGAAGAGAATGTAAGAAAAAGATTACAACGCGCAAAGAGAAAATTAAAGGAATTTTTAAAGGAGGTGGGATAATGGATGAAATAGATGACTTAGATATGATAAAAGCAGCCAGAGAAGCAGAAACGATTATTGTAGAGCAGCTTGAAAATAAAGATAAAGAAGATCATAGATTTACAGAAGCATTTGAAGAAAAAATATATACATTAATTAAGAGTGAAAAATGTAATAAATCTTCTGGATTAGCTAGAAAAATAGGTATTGCTATTTTAATAGTAAGTATTGTAGGAAGTTTAAGTATGAGTGTAGAGGCAGTTAGAGTAAGAGTTATAGAGTTGATTACGGATGTATTTGAAAAGTTTACAAGCATTTCATATCAAAAGCATGAGGGTAAATATGGTGGAGATATACAAGAAAGTTATTTGCCACAGTACCTTCCAGAAGGCTTTGAAATGACTGATCAAGAACAAATTTTTAATGATGTACATATTACCTATCAGAATAAATTAGGTGAGGAGATTTTATTGAGACAGATAGAAATAAATACTAATAATATGATTATAGATACTGAGGGCACTACGATAGAAAAGCTTATTTTAGAGGATAGAGAAATTTATTATTATGAGAATAAAGGTATAAAAAATCTAATGTGGATACAAGAAGGGTATCAATTTATGCTGTCATCAGAAATAGAAAAAAGGGAGCTTATAAAAGTAAGTTTAAGTATAAAATAAAAAAATAAATTTTTTAAAGAAAAGTGTCCCTAATTATCCTTTTTATTCGTTATATGGATATATGACAAATGAAGGAGGTAATTTATATGATATAAAATATAAGTCTAAAGTATTTAAGATAGATATAATTCCTTCATGAATTATATAGATATATTAATAGAGATTTATCTGGAAATTAAATTAGTAAGATAATAAAAATAATAAGGGGATTTTATAAAGCTAATTAAAAGGGAAAATAGTATGGTAGAATATATTTGGCAGTTAATTAATGTATTATTTTTGATATATATTATAATTTTATTAATTAAGAGATTTACAAGGTTCAGATAGATGTTAAAAACAAAATAATTCAATAGCTTAATAAGGTTGAAAATAATGAACTTATAAGATAAAACAGACCGCCTATACTCATAAGGGTATAGGCGGTCTGTTTTTGTATAGGATATGAAATGATGGTTATAGTAATGGAAAAGATAATTTTTAGTTTTTATACTCAGGAGGTTAAAGATGAAAGTTTTATATCATGTAGATTCTGAATCAAAATGGCATATGGTGCTAGAAAATGTAAAGAATATGTTGAAGTATGGTAAAGAAAATAATACAACATTTGAAATTGAAATAGTTGCTAATGGAATTGCTGTAGTTGGTCTAATTCAAGAGGTTGCAGAAAAGTCAAAGTGGTATTTAGAAATGGATGAATTATATAAAGAAAATGTTGTATTTGCAGTATGTAATAATGCTTTAAAAAAATTTAATCCTGGTCAGCAACCACTTTGTGCATTTGCAACAGTAGTACCAGCAGGGGTAGTAGAAATTGCTAAAAAGCATGAAGAAGGCTATGCTTATATCAAGTCTTAATAAAGGGAGGTGATAATATGGAAAGTAAATTTCTAACACTAATACAAATGAATGATGTTCATGGATATATATCACCTCATCCTGAAGTATTCTTTGGACCTCAAAATCTTGAAGTTAAAGAGGCAGGCGGATATGCAAGGATTAAAAGTCTAGTAGACCAGATCAGAAGAGAGAAGAAAAATAGTCTTTTTCTTGACTGTGGAGATACTTTTCATGGAACATTCATCACAACACAAACACATGGAAATGCCATTGTTCCAATTCTAAATGAGATGGGATTAGATGCAATGACTGCTCACTGGGATTTTGCATATACACCTTCAAAGCTTCGTGATTTAGTATATGAACTAAATTATCCATTGCTAGCAGCAAATGTATATCGCTATGATACAAAACAACGTGTATTTGATCCTTATATAATTAAAGAAATAGATGGAATGAAGATTGGTATTTTTGGTATGGCTTGTCAGCATGTTGTACAAGGATTTCCACAAAAATTTTCACAAGGGATTTATATGTCACCCGAATATAAGGAAGCACCAATTATTGCAGCTCAACTGAGAAATAAGCATAAATGTGATATTGTAGTTATGTTATCACATCTTGGTATGCCAACAGATTATGAAATTATATCAAAGACGACAGGGATTGATATATGCATAAGCGGACACACCCATAATAGATTGAATGCCCCAATTAAGGTTGGAAATGCCCTATTAATTCAATCAGGATGTCATGGCTCTTTTATAGGAGAATTAGATGTTGAGATAATAAATGGCAGAATCATTGACTATCAACATAAACTCATACCTGTAACTGCTGATATACCAGAAGATGAAAGAATAGGCAGGTTAGTTATGGAGGCTTATAAGCCTTATAAAAAGCAGTTAGATCAAGTCGTTGGGAAAACCAATAGCTTACTTTGTAGAGATTATTCACTTGAATCTACTATGGATAATTTCTTATTACATTCTATATCATATGCTACAGGACGAAAAATTTGCTTTTCACATGGATGGAGATATGGTGCACCCATTCCCCCAGGTAATATTACAGAGAATAACTTATATAATATAGTCCCAATGAATCCTAAAATTATTAATGTGGATTTGAAAGGTTATGAAATTGTAGAGATGTTAGAAGATAACATTAATCATACTTATTCTAGAAATCCTTTTGGACAGATTGGGGGATATTTACCTAGAGCAATAGGAATAAAAGCTTATATAAAAATTGAAAACCCTCATCACTATCGTATCCAGAAGTTATTTGCTGAAGGAAGACCATTAGAGGCAGATACAATGTATCAATGTAGTTATATAACAGAACAAGGTGTCCCACAACATTATGGAACTAACCGAGAAAAGTTAAATATTACTGCTATTGAGGCCATGAAAAGTTATTTAGCTGAAAAAGGTAACATAGAAGAATCTTATTTGGGAACATTTACAGTTATTTAAGAAATAAATGATGTTATGGTGTCGTGTAATTAGGACAATAGAATGATTACACGGCATTTTTTAGTGAAAAATTATTTTAGGATTATCAAAGTCATTATAATGAGAAGTAGGGCATTAAAACTTATCAATAATACCAATAAGTTGTTTGACTAATATTTCTTTTGGCATCTGCATATCAGTTGATACCCACCAAGAGATTGTATGAATAAAAGCACCTATCATAAAGGATGCAAGTACTTCAGGACTAGCAGGAAAGACAGCACCGTGCTTTATATCTTCTTTTAGATTTTCTTCAAGGATCTTAGTGGTCTGCTGAGTAAGTAAACTAAGTAAAGGGGCAGATACACTATTCTTGAAAATAGATTTAACCAGAGCTTCATTGTGAGAGATAAAATCAAGGGTATAATGTATGAGCTTAATATAGTGATATTTAGAACGCTGATGAGTAAGAAGATCAGGGTTTTTTTCATAAAATTGGTTTTCTAAGCATTTAATCATAAACACAAAGAACTCATATTTATCTGCGAAGTGTTTATAAAAGGTAGCACGACGAATGGTAGCAAGTTCGCATAATTCTTGAATAGTGATATCGTCAAAACTCTTTTTTTCTAAAAGCTGTATGAAAGCTGTTGCTAATGCAGTATAAGTCTTATAAACTCTTAAATCCATTTTCTTTTCCATGGTAGACCTCTTTCGGAGACACTTTCTAGTAAAGTGTAAAATAAGTGGCAAAAAGGTGATATTGAGCCTTTTTGTAATAATTGAAGTTTATTATAATTTACAAATAGACAGATGTCAATTATCTCAAAAACTGGAAGGAGTAGCGTTATGAAAGCAGGATCACAGCATGTCATGGAAAAGATTGCAACCTTTATTGTAGATAAACGTAATTTGTTCTTCCTACTTTATTTGTTTGCAATTATATTTAGTATATATGCAATGGGTTGGGTACAAGTAGAGAATGATATTACAGCGTATTTAGCTGAGGATACCGAGACACGGCAAGGTGTTGAGATTATGGAAAGAGAGTTTACCACTTTTGGTTCAGCCAAGGTTATGCTAGCCAATATTTCTTATGATCACGCCAAAGAGATTGCCTCTAAGATAGAGAGGATAGAGGGGGTATCTGGTGTTACCCTAGAACAAGAAGACAAATATTATCAAAATGCTTCAGCACTTATAGAGGTTTCATTTAAAGGAACGGATAAAGATGAAATAAGCCTTGCGGCCATGGAGAAAATTAGAGAAGTGATAGCACCGTATGACTCTTATGTTTCAACAACTATAGGGGTGGACACAGCTAAACAACTAGCTGATGAGATGCAGGTTATTGTAGTGATTGCTGCGGTCATTATTGTTTTAGTTTTATTCTTTACTTCAAAGAGCTATGGGGAAATACCCGTAGTAATCTTAACATTTGGAGTAGCAGCACTACTAAATATGGGGACTAATTTCTTACTCGGTAAGATTTCTTTTATCTCTAATTCAGTAGCTGTTGTATTACAGTTAGCACTAGCGATTGATTATGCCATTATCTTATGTCATCGATTTACAGAAGAGCATGAAACCCTCCCTGTACGTGAAGCATGTATAGCGGCACTAGCCAAAGCTATACCAGAGATTGCATCGAGTAGTTTAACAACCATGTCAGGGCTTTTTGCGCTTGTGTTTATGCACTTTAGAATAGGTGGAGATTTAGCTGTAGTGCTCATTAAAGCCATTATTTTAAGCTTACTTAGTGTATTTACATTAATGCCAGGCTTACTGATTGTATTTAGCAAATTCATTGATAAAACACAGCATCGTAACTTTATCCCTTCTATTCGTGGATTAGGTAAGTTTGCAGTGAAAACAAGGTATGTGATACCGCCAGTATTTGTAATTTTAGTTTTGGCTTCTTTCGTCTTCTTTAATCGTTGCCCATTTAGCTTTGGTGTAGCAGACTTAAGAGCACCTAGACGAAATGCAGTACAGATGGCAGAAGATAAGGTTAATGATACTTTTGGAAAAAATAATATGCTTGCCCTTATAGTACCATCAGGAGATTACATATCAGAGGGGAAACTCCTAAAAGAACTAGAGCGTTATGATGAAGTAGATTCTACTTTAGGTTTAGCCACTACAGAGGCGATGGATGATTATGTACTCACAGATTATTTAACACCGAGAGCTTTTTCTGAGCTGATCGATTTAGACTATGAAGTGGCACAGCTTTTATATGCGGCTTATGCAGTCAATGATGAAGATTATGGCAAGATAGTAAGTGATATTGGAGAGTATAGTGTACCGCTTATTGATATGTTTATGTTCTTATATGACCAAGTAGATAAGGGGTATGTAACTTTAGAGAATGAACTTCAAGAAGAGCTTGAAGATTTACATAGTCAATTAACAGATGCAAAGAAACAACTAATGAGCGAAGATTATAGTCGTATGCTTATCTATTTAAATTTACCAGAGGAAAGTGAAGAGACCTTTGCCTTTTTAGATACGATTCATGAGGTAGCAGCTAAGTATTATGATGAAGACGTTTACATTGTAGGGAACTCTACAAGTAACTATGATTTATCTTCAACCTTTGCAACGGATAACTTAGTGATCAGTATTTTATCGGCATTGTTTGTTATATTAATCCTCATGTTTACCTTCAAATCAGCAGGCTTACCAGTACTGTTGATTATTGTAATTCAGGCAAGTATATGGATGAACTTCTCTTTCCCTTATTTGCAGAATAAACCACTCTTTTTCTTAGGTTATTTAGTTGTATCTTCTATTCAAATGGGAGCCAATATCGACTATGCCATTGTTATTACAAGTCGTTATATGACACTTAAGAAAACCTTACCTATTAAGAAAGCTATAGTAGAAGCATTGAATCAAAGCTTCCCAACGATCCTTACCTCAGGTGTCATCTTAGCCTCAGCAGGGATAGTGATTAGTCAGCTTTCAACAGATGGAACAATTGCTGCGTTAGGCCTTTGTATTGGACGTGGAACGATTATTTCTATGATATTGGTTATCTTTGTACTCCCTCAGATTTTATTACTAGGTGATAGCATCATAGAGCGTACAACTTTTGCACAGAAAAAGTCTACCTTAGTACAGGAGCGCACAGGGAAATGGCTTGTTAATGGTAGAGTAAGAGGATATGTATCTGGTGTAGTAGATATGGAAATGAAAGGTGTTCTAGAAGGAGATTTAAAAGCTATGGTAAGTACAGGAGAAGTAGAAGAAATAGAGGAGGAAACAGCACATGTATAAAAGCAACTGTAGAAAAATGAATCCAATGAAGCGCCCTGTAGCACTCTTATTAGTTCTTTTATTAATAGCACCTATATTGCTTCCACTTTTTACAGTAAAAGCAGAGGAGACAACAATTACTATTTCTAATGCACAAGAATTTATAGAGGTAGCTAAAAAGGCACGTTTAGATAGTTGGTCAAAAGGAAAACAAATTATTTTACAAAATGATATATATTTGAGCGGGGAAACATTTATGCCTATTCCTATTTTTTCAGGTACATTTGATGGGGCTGGCTATACTATTAGTGGTGTTAAATTAGAAGAGGGAGGCGGGGGCCAGGGACTTTTTCGCTATTTAGAAGAAGGTGGTATCGTTAAGAACCTGACAGTAGAGGGAAAGATCAATCCTACAGGTTCGAAAGAGATCATTGGTGGTATTGTTGGTGAGAACAAAGGAACTTTAATGAAGTGTACTTTTGTAGGAGAGGTAACAGGTACTAAGCAAGTTGGAGGACTTGTAGGTATAAACGAAGCCTCTGGTAAAATCATTGATTGCTTGGTGAATGCTACAGTCTATGGACAGCATCAAATTGGTGGTGTAGCAGGAGAAAATAGAGGGTCCATATTACGAAGTACTAATAAAGGAAATATTAATACTCATGTGATAGAAGAAGATATTACCTTTGAAAAAATTGTTGATGAGGAAACGAAAGTTACAGAAATCAGTGCGGATATTACAGATATTGGTGGGATTACTGGATTAAATACTGGAATGATACAAAATAGTAATAATGGAGGAATAGTAGGCTATAAGCATGTAGGGTATAATATCGGAGGTATTGCAGGAAGACAATCTGGATATATCAATGCTTGTACTAATATAGGTACCATCTATGGACGTAAGGAAGTAGGGGGGATTGTTGGACAAATGGAGCCTTATACCCTATTAACCTATTCTAAGTCACAACTAGACACCTTAAGAAATGAGCTAAACACTTTAGAGCGTTTATTACAAAATGCTATGACTAATGGTAAAGGTAGTACAGATTTAATTAGTGGACAACTAAGTCAGATGAAGACTTATGTTGATACAGCGCAGGCACATACAGAATCGCTTATAGATCAAACAGGTGAGATTATTGATACCAATGTAGGAGAGGTTAATCGTATAAGTGTGACGATCGCAGAAGCTATTGATCGTTTTGTACCTGTGACAGAGGCATTTTCAGATATGGCAGTGAGTATGGAAGAAGCCATAGCACCTCTACAAAAATCTATGGATTATATGGTGAAACTTAGTAATAGTATGGGCAGAAGTATTACTGAGTTAGAGAATGTTTCTAACCAGGTAGGCAGTGCATTAAGCGAACTAGAAGATGCTGTTTATTATTTAAAAAGAGGTAATAACCTAATCATTACAGCAGCAGAGACGTTGGCAAATAAAGATATAGAGCAAGCATTTGCATATCTTGGAGATGCAAGGTTATCTTTTGAGCGAAGTGGCAGTGCACTAGAAGGTAGCTTAAGTAAGTTACAAAGTAGTAGTAGCAATTTTTCTAAGTTATTAAGTAACCTAGAAGATAGCAATGAATATGGAGCAAAGGCTATTAAATCTCTTAGAGATGCTTTAGATGAAATAGAAATAGCAGCAGGGTATTTTTCAGATAGTTTAAAAGGCGTAGAAGAAGTAATCACTTATTTATCTGAACAGCCTGAAGTAACTTTTACAGTAGGAGATAGTACCTATCAAGACACAAAGGAAAGTCTCTATACCAGTATGCATGAAACCTCAGATGCCTTAGGGGAACTGAATGTTATCATCAATGAGCAAATGAATTTAGCTTTTGATGACTTAGGGAAAATTACCGAACAGTTCTTTGTTGTCCTAGATGTTCTATTAGATATTACAGAAAGTGTTATGAGTTTTGAACCTTCTGTAGATAACTATACAGAAGATATTTCTAAAATAGATACAGAGAGTCAGACAGAAGGTAAAGTAGCCAATAGTACCAATAAAGGATTTGTAAAAGGAGATATCAATGTAGGTGGTATTGCAGGTGCTATGGCTGTTGAAAAGAGTTTTGACCCTGAAGATGACCTTGAAATAAAGGGAGATAAATCCATTAATTTTGTCTTCCAAACAAGAGCAGTACTACGTTCTTGCCGTAACATAGGTGAAGTAGAGGCAAAGAAAGATAGTGCGGGAGGCGTAGTAGGGTTGATGCAACTGGGCTACGTTGTAGATGCAGTAAGTGAAGGAAAAGTAGCAAGTGAGAGTGGAAACTATGTAGGTGGTATTGCAGGAAAGTCTAAGTCTCTCATCCGTTCAAGCTATGCAAAAACCTTCTTATCAGGTGGTGACTATATAGGTGGTATTGTAGGAGAAGGCAAGGATATTATAGATTGTCGCGCTCTTATAGAGATAGAAAAAGGCAATGACTATAGAGGGGCTGTTGCTGGTAAAGTCCAAAGTGGCGGTCAAGTTAGAGGCAACTACTATGTTGCAGATGATTTAGGTGCTATTGATAATATTAGCTATGCTGGAAAAGCAGAACCATTGGTGTACGAAGACTTTATAACCCTTGAGGGAATGCCTAAGTCATTCTCAGAACTTGCCGTTTACTTTATGGTTGAAGGTAAGTTACTAGAAAAAGTACAGGTTACATACGGAGAAGCATTTGACAAAGGGATGTTACCAGAAGTGCCTTATAGAGAGAATTACTATGGTAAATGGGAAGACTTTGATAAAGAATGCATGCTTTTTGATGTCTATGTAGATGCAGTATACTCTTCACTTGTGACTACATTAGAAAGTGAGCAACGTCTTGACCAGGCTATGCCTATTGTCCTAGTGGAAGGATTATTTAATGAAACAGATAAACTAGTCGTAGAAAACTTAGCACAAGAGAAGATAGAAAATAAGTCAGATGATAAAGTAGCCATAGAAGAATGGTATGTGGTTATACCAGAGGATGGTAATGAAGTACATCGTATACGTTATCTCGCACCTGATTCAAACAAGACATTAACTTTAGAAGTTAAAGAAGGAGAGAACTGGAAGCAACAAGCCTACCAAAGAGATGGTAAATATATTTACTTTGATGTGGCAAGTCATGAGGTGACATGGAGAAGTACGCGTGTAGAAGGGCCAAACTATATAAAGGAAATCATTATAGGGATAGCAATCAGCATGTTTATTGTAGGTGGGAGTGTTTTCTTCCATAGAAGTAAGAAAAAACGCAATCGAGAAGAAGGAATAGAACTGACAGATTAAATATCTATCTAAATTATAAAAAGAGTGAGGTTAAGCTTAATAGCAATAACCTCACTCTTTTTATATGTTTAAATTATTTTCTAAGGAAGTAAGCATCTTCTGTAAGAAAATTTCAGCAGGCTTAGAGAAAACTTGATATTTTTTCCAAACAAAATGCATTCCAATTTCAACAGGTGGAGTGATTGGTCTAAATGTTAGATTTGTGTTACCGGTAGTATTAATAATCTTATCAAGACCAATAGCATATCCAAGACCTTCATCTACCATAAGAGATGCATTAAATATTAGATTATAAGATGCAACAATATTGAGGGGAGTACCTGACTGGGAAGTTAAAAAATCCAAAATACCATTTTTGAGTTGTTGCCTAGAGACGATAAGGGGTAGAGCTGCTAGTTCATAAGTATGAATCCTTTCTTTTTTGGCTAGAGGACTGTCTTTGCGCATCAAAACACCAGTAATGTCTTTATAAGGAAGTTTGATAGCTTCATACTTTGATACATCCGCAGGATCTAGTAAGATAGCAAAATCAAAAAGACCTTTATCTAGATGTTCCATGATATCCATAGAGTCTCCACTGACGATGTGATAATGAATTTGGGGATATACCTTTTGAAGTTCTTTAGCAACACGCGCAAGTAAGCGTACACCCTCTGTTTCTCCAGTACCTATATAAACATCACCTCTCACAGTATCATCAGTAAATGTAATTTCTTTTTCCGTTTTTTGTACTAAATTGATGATTTCTTCTGCACGCTTTCGTAGAATCCTGCCTTCTTCAGTAAGCGTAATCTTACGATTACCACGAATCAGTAATTGTTTTCCTAATTCTTCTTCCATATCGCGAATTTGCCTTGAGAGTGTTGGTTGCGATAGATGTAAGGATTCGGCGGCTTTAGAGATACTTTGTTCTCTAGCTACAGCAAGAAAATATTGTAATACACGTAACTCCATAAGAGAATCCTCCTTTCTAAAACATACTATAATGAGTCAATTTTAGGAGGGTTTGATATGCCTGTCAAGTATACTTGAGTATTTGATATAAGTATTGGATATATCTATTCTTGGCATTTATACTAAACATCAGTAAGGGGGTTATAAATAAGGGGAGGAATAGGATGCATAAAATCATAAATAGTCTAGCTGTATTCATTTTATTTGGAATAATAAGTGGATGTGGAAATAGGATTGAGCTCATCGAAAAATTACCTAGCAATATAGAGTTACCTGTTAATAGTATAGGCGTAACCCAACAAGTAGATGGTAGGGTACCGCAATTAGAAATGATAATTGGTGCTGAAACTTATAGTATTACACTCTATGATAATGAGACAGTTAGAACATTTATAAACTTGTTACCCATGACCATCACACTTAATGAATTGAATGGCAATGAAAAGTACTCTTATATGGATAGTAGTTTACCCACTAATGAGATAACAACGGTAGAAATAAAAGCAGGTGATCTCAAACTTTATGGTTCAGATTGTTTAGTGGTATTTTATAAAGACTTTGATTCTTCTTATAAATATACGGATCTTGGTTATGTGGAGAATGCAGATTCACTTTTTGAAGTACTTGGAAATGGAACTGTAGAGATTACTTTTGCAGTAAAAGAGTAGATAAAAAGGAAGTGAAACCGTGAATTTAGAAAAATTTTTAGAGTGCTTAAATAGTGGCAAGGAAATAGATGCAAATTCAGAGGTACATAAATTTATGAGCTATCTTTCACAGGAAGCTCTAAAGCTTACTAATAAACTAAATAATTCTTATCAGACGCCTGAAGAAATTAGAAGGATTTTTTCAGAGCTTATTGGGAAATCAGTGGATCCATCATTTCGTATGTTTCCACCTTTTTATACGGACTGTGGAAAGAATATTGTAATTGGTAAAAATGTATTTATCAACTCTGGATGCAGGTTTCAAGATCAGGGTGGTATTACTATAGAAGATGGCGTACTTATTGGACATAATGTTGTGCTAGCCACGTTGAACCATAGTATGGTACCTGAAAAGAGAGGTAACCTCATTCCAAAATCCATTTATATAGGTAAGAATGTATGGATTGGAGCCAATGCAACTATTTTACCTGGTGTAACTATTGGTGAGGGGGCTGTTATAGCTGCTGGAGCAGTTGTTACAAAAAATGTAGAGGGAAAAACAGTGGTGGGTGGAAATCCTGCAAGATGTATAAAAAATATAGAAGAGTAAGTTATAGGGATAAAATATAGTAATTAAAAATAGGAGGTTATATATGTTAGGAAACTTTGAGTACTCAAATCCAACAAAGCTTTATTTTGGAGAAGACGCACTTTCTTATTTGGGTGGAGAACTTGCTACTTATGGTAAACGTGTGCTATTAATCTACGGTGGTGGTTCTATTAAAAAGAATGGTATTTACGATGATGTCATAAAGATTTTAAAAGATGCAGATAAAGATGTTTTTGAAGTATCAGGGGTTATGCCAAATCCTACACTAGAAAAACTTTATGAAGGTTGTAGAGTTGCAAAAGAAAATAATGTTGATTTAATTCTTTCAGTAGGTGGAGGATCTTGTTGTGACTATGCAAAAGCAGTTTCAGTATCAACGCATTGTGAAGAAGATCCATGGGAAAAATATTATCTTCGTATGGAAGATGTAGATAACAAAATTATTCCTGTAGGATGTATTCTAACAATGGTAGGAACAGGATCTGAAATGAATGGCGGATCTGTTATTACAAATTCTAAAAGCAAATTAAAAATTGGTCATGTATTTGGAGATAAGGTATTTCCTAAATTCTCTATTCTAAATCCAATCTATACTTATACATTACCAGAGTATCAAATGGTAGCTGGTTTTTATGATATAATGTCTCATATTTTAGAACAGTATTTCTCTGGAACAGATGATAATACTTCAGATTATATTATGGAGGGATTATTAAAGTCATTAATTAATAGTTCAAAAATTGCACTTAAAGAACCTCAAAATTATGAAGCAAGAAGTAATATTATGTGGATTGCCACATGGGCACTTAATACATTAGTTGCTAAAGGAAAAACTACAGACTGGATGGTTCATATGATTGGACAGTCAGTTGGAGGTCATACAAATGCAACACATGGAATGACACTTTCAGCCATATCCATGCCGTATTATCGCCATATTATGCCAGATGGTCTTGCTAAATTTAAACGTTATGCAATAAATGTATGGAATGTTAATCCAGAAGGTAAAAGTGATGATGAAGTAGCAAAAATAGGCCTTGATCAAATGGAAAATTATATGAAAGAACTGGGCTTAGTAATGAATTTAACAGAGTTAGGGGTAACAGAAGAGATGTTAAGTAATATTGCAGATGGTGCTTTTATTTTACCTGGAGGATATAAGATTTTAACTAAGGAAGAAATCATCCAAATTTTAAAGCAATCACTATAATAAGATTATAGTAAAAGACACTACTTATTGATAAAAGTAGTGCCTTTTGTTTTTATTACCCTGCTCTAAAGGAAGTAGACATTATAAAGCAAAAAGAACTTTTTAGTAATATAGCGATTTTAAAAGAAGAATACATTATAATTTTTTTTAAGAAGCTTTAAGTAAGTATTAAAATGTGTTGGCTAAATGTGTTATAAATTCAGTTTAAGTAAAGATAATTGATAGTTAAGATATGGGGGATAGACTAATGGAACAGAGCATAGTTATAAAAAATTTAGCTAACATATTGGAGCAAAGCAATATAAGCTATCATTTTGATGCTTCAACTTCGGTCTTTATTCATGGAATAGACTTTGAAATGGATGATATTGATATAGTCTTTATGTACAGTGAAAGAGAAAAGGTTAAAGAAGTATTTAAAGATTATAAGATGAGTTTAAGTGAAAGGGTTTGTGAGATAGGCTTAGAGTACTTTTTTATAGAAGTAGAAGGTCAGCAAGTACATTGCTTATTTTATGAAAGTAGTAAAGCAATAAATCAAGATGAATTTAATAAAGATGCTGAGGTACTCTTGATAGATGGTCAAAAAATGATGGTACAAAGTTTAGAGTTCTATTTGAAGTATTCTAGAGATAAGCAGAAACTAAAACCACGCATCAGAGAATACCTTGCTCAAAGGTAACGACTTTAATCATCACAATGTAGGAAATATTTTTTAGATAATCTTCTGATAAACTTTAATTACCGAGAGGGAAGAAGCGAAGGGAGAACAAACATGTCAACCATTGAACTATTGCAAAAAGCCATAGATTATATCGAAGAAAATTTAAAAACAGAACTTTTAATATCTGAAATAGCAAAGTTAGTGGGATTTTCAAATTATCATTTTTGTCATCTTTTTTCAGATGTTGTAGGAATGCCAGTAGCAGCTTATATTACCAAAAGGCGTATTCTACATGCTATTTATGAAATAAGCCAGACAGGTAAAATGGTTGATACTGCATTACTTTATGGATTTGATACACATGCTGGTTTTTATAAGGCTTTTAAACGTGAGTTTGGATGTTCTCCTTCTAAGTTTCTTAAATTAAATACTGCTAAGAAACCAAAAGCAGTTTGTTTATTGGAGGAGGCAAAGCGTATGCTTACAAACACACAAATCAAAGAGATCTTATTAAATTGGGAACTTGATAGAACGTTGAAAATTGAACCTACTTTTGTAGCAGGTGGCGCAATGCAGTCACGAGATACTTGGAACATTGGTAATCAGTTTATTTTTAAAACAGGTAAAAATATTGCAGAGCTTAGAGGGCACATTGCAATTTCTAAAGCACTTACAAAGGTAGGGCTTGTGACACCCTGCCCTATACCTACAAAACAAGGAGAAGAATTTATTATTGAAGGAGATCGATTTTTCGTTGTTACTAATAGAGTTCCTGGTTCCTTTTTACCTGTTGAAGAAAGGTATCAAGAGAATAGAGTTGAAATTGCTATTCAATATGGAGAAGCTATTGGAGAACTTCATCAAGCGTTGCTAGCTCAAGATGATATGCTAGAGGTCAATGATACCAATATGTTAGAAGTGGTTATGAACTGGGCGATGCCACAGACTAGAACGGTGATGGAACAATGGGGATGCCCGCTACCAGAAGCATTTTATTTAGAGTATATGGAGAACTTCCCTAAACTTTATAATCAACTTCCATGACAAGTTATCCATAGAGATGCTAATCCTTCTAATATTATGTTTGATGAAGGGCATATTACAGGGTTCATAGACTTCACTATAAGTGAACGTAATGTGAGACTCTTTGACCCTTGTTATTGTGCCACAGGAATTTTATCAGAATCTAGGGCAGTAGAGGAAGGATATGAGAAGTGGCCTGATATACTTAAGGGTATTATTAAAGGATATGACCAAATCGCACACCTTACGGAGGAAGAAAAACAAGCAATTCCTTATGTAATCTATTCCATTCAGATGATTTTTATTGCATGGCTTGTTGATCATGAGGTTTACAAAGACTGCGCATTACAAAATCGTGAAATGCTTAGTTGGATATGGGAAAATAAAGAGGATATTTTTTAAATATAAGAGAGCTACAAGGCTCTCTTTTTTTATGTGAATTAATCCTACTACAAAGGTAGCTGAGTAGTATAAATGCTATATAATTTTTTAATACGATTAGCAAATTCTTTACGAATATCTGGAGGGGATAAACATTCACACTTATCTCCAAAACTAAGTAGAAGATTATACCCCATATCATCTGGTACAAAAGGAAAAGTAACGATAAACGTATTATAATCAGTGGGGATGATATGATCTTCACCACAAAGCTCTATCATTTTTTCTAGAAGAGAGGCATCAATACGTAGTTGTATAGGAATAAGTTGTTGATCAATCCATCCCTGTCCGCTTAGTGGAAGGGGTGTAAAATTACGAGGAACAAAAGTAGAGTTTAGTAACTTAAGGTTAGTGATACGAGATAATTTGAAGGTTCTAAAGCTATTTTTTTCTGTACAGTAACCTTGTAAATACCAATAAGATTCTTTGAGAATAAGCTGGTAAGGTTCTACAATACGATTGGTTTTAGAGCCTTTTAAGTTGTAGTAGTCAAACATAATAAGTGTGTTCAAATTTAAAGCTTCTTTAAGTTGTTCCAGAGTCACTATAAATTTCTTATTTCCCATCCAGGTGGTAAGGTCAATGGTAATTTGGTTTGATTTGAGCAAGCGTTCTTTAGTGTGTTCAGTAGGCAGAAGATTTTTTAGCTTCTCTTTAATACCTACTAATTCTGAAGGTGGCAACGTTGTGGAAATGCTAGAGAGTCCCATTAAAAGAGATTGGATATCTTCAGGAGAAAAGAATTTCTTATCAATTTTATAGGAGGGTAGTATACTAATGCCTCCATCAATGCCGGTAGTTGTAACAATAGGAATACCAGCTTGAGAGATTGTATCAATATCTCGATAGATTGTCCTAGGTGTTACTTCAAACATTTCTGCAAGCTTGGTCGCAGTAATTTTATCACAATTAAGAAGTACCATAATGATAGCTATTAAACGATCAATTTTCATAGGTATAGTTTTCCTTATCTATTTTTATAAATTAACCTTATAACCCTGACATAATGTTGTCAAGATTTGCGCGATATAATAAAAAAGTCTTATAGAGATAAAGAATGAGGAGGCATACAAATGAATATTTTAGAAGTATTTAAGAGACTTATGGGAGAGCATAAGGAAATTGCATTAGCAACTTGTAGAGAGGGCAAACCTAATGTGCGTGTGGTTAACTTCTTTTATGATGAATCAAAGGAAGGGGTTCTTTATTTTGCATCCTTTGCAGATAATGAAAAGGTAGAGGAGTTTGCGCAAAATAATAATGTTGCCTTTACCACAATACCATATGAAGGTAACGCCCATATAAGAGTTAAGGATGCTAAAGTGGAGAAGAGCAAAGAGACGATTTATGATGTGAAAGAAGGCTTTATTAAAAAGATTCCAGACTATGCAATGACCATAGAACAAGTGGGAGCATACTTAGTTCTTTTTGAAATACATTTTACAGAAGCTGAGGTTACAGTGGATTTTGAACAAAGTGGTAGTATAGTCTTTAATAAGCTTTAAGAGATTTTAATATAGCGATTTTGGAAAAAAATATATTATAACTTTCTTTAAGAAACCTTAAGTAAATATTAAGGAATCACTAGTAAGAATATTAAGATGTGTCCATTAAACTAGTTGTAGATTAAAAGTGACAGCTAGAGGAGGACATTTAAAAGATGGAGCAAACAACTTTAATAGTACCTAAAAAGAAATCAAATACATTTTCTTCTATTTATAAATTTAGTGCTCTTATTATTATTGTAGGATTGATTATGGGAATAGGATTGATGGCACTCCCATATGCACAACAGTTTTTATCAGAAGAGGGAAGAATGTTAGTAGTAGAAAGCCTCAGGGATAAAGGCATATGGGGAATGATGTTTTTTGTAGTCATTCAAATTATACAAGTAGTTATATTCATTATTCCAGGAGAAGCAGTGGAAGTATTAGCAGGTATGTTGTACGGTACTTGGTGGGGGTATATTGTATGCCAAATAGGGCTTACTATAGGGTCAGTCATTATTTTTTACTTAGTAAAAGGATTAGGATATGATTTTATAAAGCAATTTATTAATGAAAGTAAGTTTGAAAAGCTTCAGTTTTTACAGAACAATAAAAAGATAGAAAAACTGGTATTCATACTCTTTTTTATACCAGGAACACCGAAGGATATATTGACATACTTTATCCCCTTTACAGATTTATCATTAAGTAAATTCCTTCTTATTTCTTTCATAGCTAGAGTGCCAGCTGTTATTTCATCTACTTTTGCAGGGGATGCATTACAGCAAGGTAAAGTGGGGACATCTGTTATAACTTTTATAGTAGTAGGTATTGTAAGTGCTGTTGGGATTTGGATCAATCGTAAATTTATGAAGCAACATTCTAAAGTGACAGCTGATTAATAGAAAGAACTAATAAAAATTAAGAACATTGACAAAATAGGATGTACATTCTATAATGTGTTAAAATAATGAATCCAAGAGGTTGAGAAAAAAATGAGAATCAGAGAAAAATAATTCGTTTATGAAGTACAAATACAGAAAGACTACACTTTGAAAGTAGAAGTGGAGGTTTTCTTTGTACTGAATAAATACGAATTATTTCATGGTTCAAGTTGTTTCTTGAGCTCTTTTTTTATTGCTTTTTTAGTACAGGCCAACAAGGAGGCTATATGTCGAAAATAACCATTAATAAAATGAGCTACTATTATGTAGATTTCTATAATCCTGTCTATGAGAATGTAAATTTAGTCATCAATACAGAGTGGAAGTTAGGATTGATTGGGAGAAATGGAAGAGGAAAGACTACCTTATTAAGACTGTTAAAAGGCGAATTAGAGCCTACAACTGGGAAAATAAACATACCTGTGGAAGTAGAATATTTCCCTTATAAAAATGACTGTGAGTATAGAATCACTAAAGATATTATTAAAGAAAATGTTGGTGGTTTTAAATCTATAGAAGATACTATGGAGGCTATTATTAGCCAAAATGATGAAGCAAGATTTGATGAATACTCCAAGTTACAAGAAATGTATCTTGAAAGAGACGGCTATGAAATAGAAAGTAAAATCTTAAAAGAAATGGATGAAATGAAGTTAGATCCAGAGTTGCTTGAACGTGATTTTGACACCTTATCAGGTGGAGAAAAAACGAGAATTATGCTCCTTACTTTGTTCCTAAGAAAAAAACATTTTATTTTATTAGATGAGCCAACCAACCATTTAGACTTAGAAGGGAAAGATGCTGTAGCCCAATATCTTAAAAAGAAAAAGGGATTCATTGTTGTATCACATGATAGAGAATTTCTAGACCAAGTGATTGATCATGTTATTTCTATTAATAAGAAGGATATTACCATAGAAAAAGGGAACTATTCCAGTTGGAAGCACAATAAGGATAAAAAAGAAGAGTATGAACTAAGGACTAGAGAAAGATTAGAAGAAGAAATAGGTCAGTTAGAACGTAGTGCAAAAGAAAGTAGAAACTGGGCAAGTATAGGTAATACACAGAAATATCAATTTGCATCTAATGGTAGAGCAAATGGGGTACAGACGTATATGAAGCAAGCCAAACGTTCTGAATCAAGAGTGCAAGATCATATTGATAGGAAGAAACAACTTCTTCAAAACTATGAAGAAGTGAAGCCTCTTGTGATGCATCAAAGAGAAGATATTGAAGAAAAATGTTTAGTGAAAATAAGAGAGCTAAGCTTTAGATATACAGACCACACGAAGCAAATTATTAAAGGTTTTAATTTCGAAGTATGCGCTGGAGAACGTATATGGGTGAAAGGAAAAAATGGTGTAGGTAAGAGTACGCTATTAAAAATCTTAAACAGAGAATTACCTAATGAGGGGATAGAATATGTAGAGGGGTTACAAGTTGCTATGGTAGCCCAAGAGCCAACATGGAAAACAGGGTATATAAAAGAAGGATTTAAATATACTACAGGAGACCCGGTGTATGAAAAATTCCTAGAGCTATGTGATTATTTTGAGCTACCGGAAAATTTCTTAGTACGTCCTCTTGAAACGTATAGTAGTGGAGAATTGAAGAAAGTTAATATTGCACGTATACTTGCAGAAGACAATCATTTAATTATATTTGATGAGCCTTTAAATTATATGGATACCTATTTTAGTGAACAATTAGAAAAGGCAATTCTTAAATATCAACCAACCATGATTTTTGTAGAACATGATAGCTGGTTTGGAAAAGCAATAGCGACTAAGACGATTCAACTTTAAGGGAAGGAGAAAAATAGATGCAAACATTAACTTATAATCTATTGGTTCATCTGAATGCAGCCTTATTTGAAAAAGAGTTATATTTTAAGGTGGAGTGTCATGATGAAATACATGCTACGACCTATGGTATGGGAGCATGTGCCTGTGATGGAAAACAAGATGTAGCAAGAGTATTTATCAAAAGCTATTTAGAAGCAGAAGGATGTTATATTCAATTTATAGAAGACAGCCTATCTTTTGTAGTAGTAGATAGGAATGCCATACACCAATATACCAATGAAGAGCTAGTAGCAGCATTACAAGTTGTATCTTCAACCATAAGTAATTGTGAAAAAATGCAGCCTAAATTTGCCGAAGGTACTTCTTCGCATACACTTCTTAAGAATAGAATAAAAGCGTTGTACATTTCAAAAGCATTAATAAGCAATGAAGATGTGGCGGAGCAATATACAAAAGAAGAATTAATTGAAGCAATGGCCCCAATTACTTCAATTATTAGCAAATGTGAAAAAGGCCAAGGGAAATTTGCAGAAGGTACATCCCATTACACACGCTTTAAAAAGATAATTGATGCAATGTATATTTCAAAGGCACTGCTAACAGATGAGATAGATAAAAGACGTTAATCTATAGAAATAGAGAGTATATTTACTCTCTATTTTTATTTGCTAAGAAGTTAAAATAAATAGATATTAATGTTATCTACGCTGTGATAACTTATAATGTACATATCTAAGAAGATAAAAGTAAGCATGCTTTATTTTATGAAATGGAGCATACTAAAGATAGTAGAAGTAGGAGGACAGAGATGAGAGTATTATTAGCAGAAGATGAACAAGACTTAAATAATATTATTGTAAAGAAGTTAAACTCAGAAGGTTACACAATAGATGCTTGCTTTAACGGACAAGAGGCATTAGATTTTATGAGTGTTGCAGAGTATGATGTAGTGATATTAGATATTATGATGCCTAAAATGAATGGGTTAGAGGTCATACAAGAGATGAGAAGAAATGGCAATACGACTCCAGTTATTTTTCTAACTGCTAGGGATTCTATTGAGGATCGGGTGAAGGGGTTAGATATGGGGGCAAATGATTACTTAATCAAGCCTTTTTCTTTTGAGGAACTTATGGCAAGAATGCGTGTGATGACACGTCATGTAGCAGGCGTACAAACCAGTGTCTATACGCTTGCAGATTTAAGTGTTGATGTATCAGCCCATATGGTGAAAAGAGGAGATGAAGTGATTACCCTTTCAGCCAAAGAATTTTCATTACTTGAGTATTTAATACGCAACAAAGGGAAGGTGCTATCTAGGGAAAAGATAGAGAACAACTTATGGAATTTTGACTATGAGGGTGGAACCAATGCTGTAGATGTATATATTCGTTATTTAAGAAAGAAAATAGATGACTCCTATACCAATAAGCTGATTCATACTGTAAGAGGCGCGGGATATGTCTTGAGGGAAGAAGTATGAAAAAGTTATCGATTAAGAGTAAGATCACTCTTTGTTTTACATCAGGTATGATATTAATTGTGATCCTAGCATTCAGTGCAATTTTATTAGTATCAGGAATAACAATAGAAAACAACTATAAAAGGCAACTCCAAGACGTAGTGGAGAGTAATATTGGAGAAATTGAATATGAAAATGGCAGATTAGATTTTGATGAAGATTTTGTACCTTATAAATATGGAATTTTTGTATTTGTTTACGATGAACAGGGGGTGTTGATATCAGGCCAAGAACATAATATCTCTACAGAAGCAATGTCTTTACAAGAAAGAGGGATCTATGAGACTGTAACTAGCAATCAAAGTTATTATGTTTATGATCTACTCGTACCCATAAAGGATTATGGCAACTTATGGTTAAGAGGAATGGCACCCAAAGAAGAGATGCGCCAAATAGGAGCGATTGATACAGTTATTAAAATATCATTTTTTACATTACCTGTACTCACCATACTAGCAGCAATAGTAGGTTATAGCCTCACGAAACATTCCTTTAAACCTATTGAGCAGATTATTGATTCAGTAGAAAAGATTGCAGAGGGCAAAGATCTTTCTCAAAGGCTTGGAATGGAACAAAGAAATGATGAGATTTACCGCCTAGCTCATAGCTTCGATAAAATGTTTGAACGATTAGAAGATGCATTTGAAGCAGAGAAGAAGTTTACTTCAGATGCTTCTCATGAGCTAAGAACACCGACAGCAGTTATTTTAGCACAATGTGAGTATGCTCTTGATGGAGACAAGACCAATGAAGAGTATAAAGAAGCCTTAGAAGTTATAGAAAGACAAGGTTTTAAGATGTCAAAGCTGATTGCACAGCTTCTAGCTTTTACACGATTAGATCAACAAACACAGGCAGTTCATAAAGAAAAGATTAATTTAAGCGAGTTAGTCTCAAATATTTGTGAGGAACAAGCTTATTTACAAATTAAAGATATTTCAATTAAATGTAATATCCAATCCAATATCTATGCCTATGTAGATCAAACATTAATATCTAGACTTCTTATCAATCTAATCACTAATGCATATCAATATGGCAAGGAAAATGGACATATATTGGTTACTTTAAATGATAGAAAAGATGCAATTTATTTATCTGTTATAGATGATGGCATTGGAGTGAAACAAGAAGATTTAAATAAGATATGGGGAAGATTCTATAGAGTAGATGAATCCCGTAACCAAGGTGGAAGTTATTCTATGGGACTAGGACTTTCTATGGTTAAGCAAATTGCGAAGCTACACGATAGTAAGATGGAGATAAAGAGTACATTTGGAAAAGGGAGTACCTTTACATTAATTCTTAAAAAAGAATAATTAAAATTTATCGTGGGTTTTAATGTTATTTTAATCTTTCACTATTAAAATAACATTATCAAGCAAAAATTAAACCACGAGAGGTGTCTTATATATGAAAAAGTTCAATAAAGTAGCAGCAATCACAACATTTGTAGCAGTAGGTAGTATGGCATTAACAATGGTAGCAGCAAGTACAATAGGTGCCCAAAAAGCAAAAGAGGTAGCATTAGCACATGCCAAGTTAAATGAAAAGAATGTAACTTTTACTAAAGCTAAAATGGATACAGATGATGGTGTAGCAGTATATGAAGTAGAATTTTTCCATAACGGTGTAGAATATGATTATGAGATTAATGCACTTAATGGTAAAGTGAGAGAGTTTAGTAAAGATAAAGAAGTAATGGCTCCAGTAGTATCAACTAAACCAACAACATCAAATACTACAGCATCAAAAGGAACAATAGGTGCCCAAAAAGCAAAAGAAGCCGCACTTTCACATGCTAATTTAAGTGGACAACAAGTAACTTTTACAAAAGCCAATATTGATTATGATGATGGTGTAGCAGTATATGAAGTTGAATTCTACCATAATGGAACAGAATATGATTATGAAATAGATGCAAAAACTGGACAAGTTAGAGAATTTAGTAAAGATCAAGAAACTATGATACCAGTAGTATCAACTAAACCAACAGTATCACAAGGAACAATTGGCGTACAAAAAGCAAAAGAAGTTGCACTTTCACATGCAAAGTTAACTGGAGAAGCAGTAACTTTTACAAAAGCAGGTATTGACCATGATAATGGTATAACAGTATATGAAATTGAATTTTATCATAATGGGGTAGAATACAATTATGAAATTAATGCAGTGAGTGGAAATATAGTAGATTTTGAAATGGACAATGAATTTGAAGTAGATAATGACTAAAAAGTCTTAAATTGAAGTGCCTTAGTATCCAAAAGGAAACTAAGGCACTTTAAAGTGCTTACTAGCAAAGTTGAATATTTACAGTTAAGATAAATTTAAAAAGAATAAATGGCAGTACTGGAGGAATTCAACTTGTTAAAGAAAAATGGAGAAGCACTATTAAGAGACTTTGCAGCGATAGCATATCCACCGACTGTAACAAAGGTTACAGATGGCGTTTATCATATAATGGGTTATGGACATAGTAATGCAATTGCTATAGAAGCAGAGCATTCTGTGATTTTAGTAGATGCATTAGATACAGATGAAAGAGCTAAAAAATTAAAAGAGATCATTGATGAACTTATAGGTAAACCAGTACAAACATTGATTTATACTCATGGACATCCAGATCATAGGGGTGGAGCAGGAGTATTTGCAGAGACTTTAAATGAGATTATTGCATTTGCACCTAAGAAGCCATTATTAGGGCGTATGGAAAAAATTAATGATATTTTAAAACAACGTACTTTCTATCAATTTGGTTATACTTTGACAGACGAAGAAGTTATTACACAAGGTATAGGGATTAGAGAAGGTTTTGTTGTTGGTGAAGGTAAAGGCACACCTTTAGCGCCGACAACTATTTATACAGAAGAAAAGGTAAAACGTATTATTGACGGTGTAGAAATTGAGATGGTTTTAGCAATTGGAGAAACAGATGACCAAATCTTTGTGTGGTTACCTGAGAAGCAGGTGATTTGCTGCGGTGATAATTATTATGGGTGTTGGCCAAACCTCTATGCTCTACGCGGTAGTCAATATAGAGATGTAAGCGCATGGGTAGATACGTTGAACCTGATTTTATCCTATCCAGCAGAATATGTATTACCAGGACATACACAACCACTTCTAGGAAAGGCAACTGTACAAGAAGTATTAGGTAATTTTAAAGATGCAGTAGAGTATGTGTTAGAAGCAACACTAGAAGGAATGAATAAAGGGTTAAGTGTAGATGAGTTAGCAACAACTATTACTTTACCTGAACATCTTAGAAATCTTCCTTACTTAGGGGAGTTCTATGGTACAGTTGCATGGTCTGTACGTAGTATCTACAATGGATATGTAGGTTGGTTTGATGGTAACCCAACCCATTTAAATAAGCTTGCTCCTAAGACTTATGGAGAGAAGATGCTAGAATTAATAGGTGATAGTACAAAAGTTATAGCTGAAATCAAAAAAGCATTAGTTGAAGAGGAGCCACAATGGGCAGTAGAATTATGTGATCTCCTTATTAATGCAAATGAAGAAATGAAAACAGCAAAAGTTCTTAAGTCAGAAGGGCTTATGGCATTGTCCAGATTAGAAACCAGTGCTAATGGTCGCCACTACTATATAGCAGCAGCTAAAGCATTATTAGAAGAATAATGAATCCTACTTATAAATAAACATCAAATTAAAAGTGCGTCCCACGTTATGGGGCGCATTTTGTTTATGAGTAGCTTTCTTACGAAAAAATAAAGTTACAGATAAGGCTTATTTCGCTATAATAGAGGTAAGATTTTAAGAAAAGAGGATATGGATGAGTTATTTATTAGAGCTTCAACAAGAAGATAGACGTTATGTAGTAGGTATCTTTGAAAGTGAAGAAACTGTCCATAGTTTTATAGAGTTGATTCCCTTTGTAAAAAAGACAGTTGATAAGCAGGAAACATTTACTTGGATAGACTATACAATGAGATTTGAAGAGATGCCCGAGTACTTTGAGATAAGTTATAATAATTATGTTTATGTGTTAAGCAAATACTCTTTTGTACCAGGAGATAATGTAATTGATTTTATATGGTATCCAGTGCACCAATGGGATAAGAAAAAAGTAGAGAATAAGACGTATATAGAGGGGATGACAACTGTAGATGCCTACTCTATCCCCAATAATGATGTAGAAGAATACATCAAAAGTCGAGAGCAGCTTTTTGAAGCAGGTAAAGCACACTATACAAAGAAGGGCTTATCTGTTACAAGAAAGGGAATAGGTACTCAAGATGGTGAATATGTTCTTGTAGAAGATTCCATATTGTACTTGCTTGATGCATATGCAGTAGATATTTGGGAGAAGACTAAAGACTTTGAGCAATTTTTAAAACAATATCAAGAATAATAATTAAAATAATATAGTCATGAATAGGACTGATTAAGAAAGGAAAAAGACAAAATTGTCTTGGGATATAAATGATAAGAGAAATAGTAAAAGACCATAAGAGATTAGTACAAAAAGCCGTAGAGGCAACAAAAGAAGATCTATATATTATTGATGATATGGTAGATACAGCAAAGGCTAATGATGACATTTGTGTTGGACTTGCAGCCAATCAAATCGGAGAAAAGGTGCGTATTATTGTAGTTAAAATGGGAGAATTCTTTATTCCATTGGTGAATCCTAAAATAGTTAAGCATAGTCAATCCACTTATGAAGCAGAAGAAGCTTGTTTATCCCATGAAGGAACAAAGAAAACAACGAGATATTCTTCAATAGAGGTAGAGTATAGAGATAAAAATTTTAGAAAGAAAAAACAACATTTTAATGGATTTGTTGCACAGGTAATCCAGCATGAAATGGATCATTGTGAAGGCATCTTAATTTAAAATATACGGAGGGGTTTAGGTGGACAAAAGAGATAAAACAAAATATAAATTAGCTAATGCCATCAAACAACTGATGGAAACACAGAGTTTAGATAAGATTACCGTGAAGGATATTGTAAGCCAGTGTGATATGACGAGACAGACTTTTTATCGCTATTTTCAGGATAAATATGATTTGGTGAATTGGTACTTTGAAAGGTTAGTACAGAAATCTTTTAAGCAGATGGGGGTTAGCTGTAGCTTAAGAGAGGGTTTGCATAAGAAGTTTAGGTTTATTGAAGAAGAGTGTATATTCTTTTCAGCTGCTTTTCAGTCTAATGACTATAATTCATTGATGAATTATGACTATGATTGTATTTTTAAGTTTTATGAAGAGATTATTACTTCTAAAACCAATAAACCTTTAGAAGAAGATTTAGCATTTTTATTAAGAATGTATTGTAGGGGTTCTATTTATATGACAGTAGAATGGGTAAATAAGAAAGAGAGACCAGCGCCAGAGGAAATTACTAATCTATTAATAGAAGCTTTACCAGATCGATTAGCAAATTTGCTTTCAGATATATAGAAGCAGAGTTTGTCAAAAAAGTGACACATAATAATGATTGTCACTTTTTTGACAAACTAGAAGATGTGTAACTTGTTTTTTTGACATATTATTCGTTATGCTAATAATAGATTTAATCATAAGATCAATAGGATATAAACAGGGGGAAGTTATGGCTAATAGAATAGTATTAAATGAAACATCTTACCATGGTAAAGGATCAATCTGTGAGATTGCAGGAGAAGTACAAAAAAGAGGCTTTAAAAAAGCGTTTGTTTGTTCAGATCCTGATTTAATTAAATTTGGAGTAACTGACAAAGTGATTAAAGTATTAGAGGGCGCAAATCTTGTATATGAAATTTACTCTAATATTAAAGCAAACCCAACAATCGAAAATGTACAAACAGGCGTAGCAGCTTACAAAGCATCAGGTGCAGATTATATTATTGCAATTGGTGGAGGTTCTGCTATGGACACAGCTAAAGCAATCGGGATTATTATTAATAATCCAGAGTTTGAAGATGTAAGAAGTCTTGAAGGTGTAGCACCTACTCAAAAACCAAGTGTGCCTATTATTGCAGTACCTACTACAGCAGGCACAGCAGCTGAAGTAACGATTAATTATGTTATTACAGATGTAGAGAAAAATAGAAAATTTGTATGTGTAGATACACACGATATTCCTGTTATTGCAGTAGTGGATCCTGATATGATGGCAAGTATGCCAGCAGGGCTTACAGCAGCAACAGGTATGGATGCATTAACACATGCAATTGAAGGATATATTACTCAAGCAGCTTGGGAGATGACAGATATGTTCCATCTTAAAGCTATTGAAATTATTGCAAAATCTTTACGTGGCGCAGTTGCGAATACAGCAGAAGGCCGTGAAGGTATGGCGCTTGGACAATATATTGCAGGAATGGGCTTCTCCAATGTAGGGTTAGGTATTGTTCACTCTATGGCACATCCACTAGGTGCTGTTTATGATACACCACATGGTGTAGCAAATGCGATTATTCTTCCAACCGTTATGGCCTACAATGCAGAATATACTGGTGAAAAATATAGAGAAATTGCTAGAGCAATGGGTGTTTATGGTGTAGATGAAATGTCAGTGGAAGCATACAGACAAGCTGCAATTGATGCAGTGAAAAAACTTTCAGCAGATGTAGGTATTCCAGCAGACCTTAAAGCAATTGTTAAACCAGAAGATGTAGATTTCCTTGCTCAGTCAGCTTATGATGATGCATGTAGACCAGGTAACCCAAGAGAAACAAATGTAGAAGAGATTAAAGCTTTATACGAATCACTCTTATAATATTTAATTTGCAATAAATATCATGATTACGCAAAAGTGGTGCATACTAATGACAAAAAGGAGTATACTCAGATGAAAGTCAAAATAGTTTGCACGCGGGATCAGGAAACAAAAGAAGTAGAATTGCCAATGAATGAAGAGGAATTATTAAAAATTCAAGGTAGTGTACTAGATAGAGATAGTGTAGGGTATATAGCTGGGGCAGAAGTGAAATATTATGATACACAAGGAAAAGAAATAGAAAATATTTTTCTACTAAATAGACAGTTATATAAGTAAGTTATAAGAAAAGCACTTCAGTATGAAGTGCTTTTCTTATATTGATTAATCTAATATTAAAAAAGTACGTTATATAGAATAGATGGAGATGAGTTTGTAGTTATATTAGAAAAAGATGAGCTTAAATGTTATGAGGAATTATTTGAGCAATTTCAAGAAATTAATGGTAAGGATAATGATGCCTTACCAGCTGAAATTAAGGTTTTTGTTGCATATGGTGTAGCAGTTTATAATAAGCTTATACATAAGTCCTATCAAGATGTTTTTGAGGAAGCAGATGAAAAAATGTATAGGAATAAAATACAAATGAAACAAGGTGAAAAGGGGCATTTTATGTAAGCCTTTGGTGAGGTCATGGAGTAAGAAATATATTAGCTTACCTCATTTTATTAAAATTTATGCTTTACAAGATTAATTTTATGTTATATAGTGTAGGCATAAGATAACAATTAAATAAGAAGTAGATAGAGGTTGCGGTTTTTAAGAGTATGTTTGTGGAGTTAAGCGCATTGAAGCAAACAGAAAGGACTAATCGCCGAAGCGTATAGTTAATGCTTTAAGACTATAACGTTGGGGTTATATAGAACATGTATAACACTGTCACAAATTTATTTGTGGGGAGCTATCACGAAAGTCTATTGTTGAATGAGAGCAAAGGCCTACTAGTGAGGTATTTGCTGAATCGGAATCCAAGTCTTGAGTGATCTGCTCAAGACTTTTTTGTTACTTAAATTCATTTTAATTAAGAAAAACGGAGGGAGAAATAATATGGAAGCAATTGATATCGGATGGTTATCGATTTTACCACCAATTATAGCGATCGCACTAGCACTAATGACAAAAGAGGTTATTTCCTCATTAATTGTAGGTATTTTATCAGGAACACTTATTTATGCATTTAACACAGGCGGGGGCGTTGTTAAAGCAGTAGATGTAACATTTACATTAATGGCAGATAAATTAGGGGCCAATGCATCAATCATTTTATTCTTAGGATTTTTAGGCGCACTTGTAGCTGTTATTACAATGGCAGGTGGTTCAAGAGCATATGGTGATTGGGCAAGTAACAAAATTAAATCTAAAAAAGGTGCACAACTTGGAACATCTTTATTAGGTGGATTAATCTTTATTGATGACTACTTTAACTGTTTAACAATTGGTACAGTAATGAGACCAGTAGCAGATAAACATCAAATTTCGCGTGCGAAACTTGCGTACATTATTGATGCTACAGCAGCACCAATTTGTATTATCGCACCAATTTCATCTTGGGCAGCATCAGTTATTTCACAAATGAGTGGATTAGATGTAAACGGTGTACCACTTAATGGTATGGAAACATTTATGGCAACTATTCCATTTAACTTATACGCTATTTTAACATTAATCATGGTTGTTGTACTTTGTGTAACAAATATTGAGTTTGGTCCAATGGCTAAATTTGAAAAAGCAGCAAGAGAAGGTAAAGAAAACAAAGGCATTTCAGCAGAGGGCGAAGATGATGAACTTGCTAGAGTAAAAATTTCTTCAAAAGGAAAAGTATTTGACTTAATCATTCCTATCCTTTCTCTTATTATCTTTGCAGTTCTTTCTATGCTTTATGTAGGGGGATACTTCGAAGGTGGTATGACTTTAGCAGAAGGCTTTGGTAATACAGATGCAGGTCCAGCTTTAGCTTTAGCTGGTTTTGGAGCACTTATTGTAGCATTCCTTCTCTTTGTACCACGTAAAGTTATTACATTCAAAGAGTTCATGGATGGTATCGGTATTGGTGTTAAATCAATGGTAGGTGCATTCATTATCTTAACACTTGCTTGGACAATTAGTGGTGTATGTAGAGACCTTTTAAATACAGGTGAATACGTAGGGGGATTAGTAGCAGCATCTCATATGCCACCAGCACTTATTCCAGCGATTGTATTCCTTGTAGCAGGCGGACTTGCATTTGCAATGGGTACATCATGGGGAACATTTGGTATTCTTATTCCAATCGTAACAATGATCTGTGCAGCAGTAGCGCCAGAACTTATTACAGCAACACTTGCAGCAACACTTGCTGGTGCAGTATTTGGAGACCACTGTTCACCAATTTCAGATACAACAATTCTCTCATCTACAGGAGCTGGATGTAATCATATTGATCACGTATCATCACAGATTCCATATACTTTAGTAGTGGCAGGATGTTGTTTCGTAGGTTACATTATTGCAGGTTTCACAGCAAATGTATGGATTACACTTGGTAGTTCAATTGTATTATTATTAGCGACACTTGCAATCTTAAATAAACTTACTAAAAAACAAGAAGTAGCAAATGCTAAAGAAGTAAACGTAGCATAAACTACAGGTATATAATATAAGAAGAAATCCTAGGAATAAGGGCAGTGATGCTGATTATTTCCTAGGATTTTTTATGTGTTTTATATTGTTTTTTAGCTTTAATAAAACTATGATAAGTATAAAAATATGCAATTAAATGTTTAAGGCAAAGGAGATAGTAAGTGACAACACAAATATTATTGGTAGAAGATGATGAAACCATTGCTATGGGTATAGCTTTTGCGTTAGAAAAAGAAGGTTATCATATATGTAGAGTAAGCAATATAAAAGAGGCAAAAGGATATCTTAATGAAGAAATAGCTTTAATCATATTAGATTTAAACTTACCTGATGGCATAGGGTATAGTTTTTGTGAGTATGTGAGAACTAAAAGTGAAGTACCTATCATTTTTTTGACTGTTAGAGATGAAGAAGAAGATATGATAAGAGGATTAGATATGGGAGCAGATGACTATATTACCAAACCTTTTAGGATGAGAATTCTATTATCTAGAATACAGGCAGTCTTAAGAAGAACTCAAAAGGAAGAGACTCATATTTTGGAATGTAAAAATATTAAATTAGATAAAAATCAAGGAAGAGTCTATAAACAAGATGAGGAACTAATCCTTTCAAAAAGTGAATATAAGTTACTGTTATTATTGATGGAGAATAAAGAGTGTACGATTTCTAGAGAGCGTATTTTGGATTATCTATGGGGAATAGACGGCACCTTTGTAAATGATAATACCCTAACAGTAATGGTTAAGAGGTTGCGTGAGAAAATAGAAGAGCCTACTGAAAAGTTAATACAAACTATTAGAGGTGTAGGGTACCGATTGGAGGCATAAGGTGAGGAATTATTGGAAAGTTATTTTTATAGTAGTAATAGGCTTTTGTATCATGATGACCTTTGGAAGGATTGCAAGCTATATAAGTTATGAAAAAATAGGTCAGATGTATTATGAGCAGATCTCAGCTATAGTTGGTAAGGTAGTAGAGGAGATTCCAGAAAGTGAAGTAGCCATAATGCAAAGTTTAAAACAACTAGAAGAAGGGGATATTTTACAGGGGCAGGCTATCTTAAGACGGTATGGCTATGGCGGAGATACTCTACAACTGGTGCATAATCAAAGAGGGCTAGAAAGCTTAATGAAAGTGAATAGCCTAGTAATGGGAATTATTTTTAGCATCATACTTATTACTACATATGGTATTTATAGAATACTCAAGCAAAGATTTGGACATTTACAGAACTATTTGATAGAAATTGCAAAAGGAAATTACAAATTAAATATTGAAGGTGTAAGTGAAGGTAAGCTTTCTATATTTGAAGACCAAATTTATAAAACGACCCTTGCTTTAAGAGAAAGTAAAGAAGAGCAAGAAAAAGAAAAACTAAACTTAGCTAGAAACATTGCAGATATTAGTCACCAGCTTAAAACACCTTTGACGTCTATGGGGATTATGACAGATTTATTGTTAGATAGTGAAGTAGATGAACAAAATAGATATTTTATTGATCAACTTAATATGCAAATAGAAAGATTAAGTGGGCTTGTACAAGTTCTTCTAAAGTTGGCTCAATTCGATGCAGGCACAGTTAAATTAAAAAGACAAGAGATAGCTATTCCAAGTTTTATAGAAGAAGTCGTAGAAATGCTAGAAGGTCCTATAAAGAAAAAAGAAATTCAGATACAACAAGATGGGGAAGAAAGCTACTTTGTGGGGGATAGAAATTGGACATATGAAGCCATTCATAACATCCTATATAATTGCGTACAGCATAGCCCACAAGGGGCGATGATAAAAATAGAATGGAGCCAGAATCCTATTTATACAGAGATTATCATACAAGATCAAGGAGGAGGAATTTCTATAGAAGACTTGCCACATATCTTTACTAGGTTTTATAAGGGTAAGAATGCTTCTAAAGAAAGTATTGGGATAGGTCTTGCAATGGCAAAAACAATTATTGAAAAGCAAAATGGAGCAATTAAAGTTGAGAATGTAGGAGAGGGGGCACAGTTTCAAATTAAATTTTATTAACCTTTGTCACTTTAATGTCATTTAGAAAAATTAAAATGGTACTATAACAAAGAACAAAGGAGTAATTAAAATGGAAATTTTAAAAATAGAAGACCTATGTAAAACTTATGGTAAGAATGATATGCAAGTAAAAGCACTAGATCATGTTAATCTTTCTATTGAGAAGGGTGAATTTGTAGCGATTATAGGGGCAAGTGGGTCAGGGAAATCTACATTGTTACATATGATTGGCGGAGTAGATGAGGCAACATGTGGTAGGGTTATTGTAGATGGTGTAGACTTATCCAAACTCAATGAGAATAAGATGGCAATATTTAGAAGACGTAAAGTAGGGCTTATTTATCAATTCTTTAATCTAGTACCAACATTAAATGTGAGGGAAAATATTTTATTACCCACTTTATTAGATGGAAAAGTGATAGATGAAAGCTACTTTGAAGAGATTATTTCTATTTTAGGTTTGAAAGATAGGTTGAACCATTTACCAAGTGAGCTTTCAGGAGGGCAACAACAGCGTGTGGCAATAGGACGTGCCATGATTTATAATCCGGCTATAGTATTAGCAGATGAACCAACAGGCAATCTTGATCGTAAGAATTCAAAAGAGATTATAGAACTTCTTAAGATGTCCAATAAAAAGTATAAACAAACTATTATCATTATTACCCATGATGAGCAAATTGCCTTAGAAGCAAGCCGTGTGATTAAGATTGAAGATGGTAAAATTGTTTCTGATGAGGTGAATAAGTAATGCATATTATGAGTAGGTTTACACTAACCCATCTAAAACGTAACAAGCGCCATGCTTTCTTTAGCTGCTTTGCTATTTTGATAGCCACTGTATTTATTTCAGCACTTATATTTTGTGCCCATTCCTATAAGGAAAGTAGTATTGCCTTATGGATAGAAAGTGCAGGCGAATGGCATGGGGCATTTGCTGTAGATATTTCAGCCAAGCAGGTAGCCTATGTTAAGGAGAATCCAGAAGTAGAAAAGACCTTTATTAAAACAAATTTTTATGCACTTCGACCCAATGATACAGAAGGTAGACCTTACTTTGCTCATATTGATTTAGACAAAAACTATAGAAATGATATGGGATGGGAAGATATGGCCATTTCAGGCAGGCTACCTGAAAAAGAAGGTGAAATTGCTATATCAGAAGACTTCTTCAAGGATAACCCCCAGTATAAAATAGGCAGTGAGATGACTGTAGATGAAGGACAGCGTGTGGCACAAGGTGAGTCTATTGATGTAAGGGATGGGCTAATAGACGATGAATTATTTGAAGTAGTAGAAGCAGGTAAAACCTACACGATTGTGGGAATATTGGATGCTTATTATGAGTATAGTGAGATACCAAGTTATATAAGTATAGGCTATTCAGATGAAATACGTGAAGATAGAACATATATTGTAAATATGCAGTTTAAGAATGTAAAAGATACTTACAAACTGACACCTCAGATTGCACAAAATATAGGGCTTACTGCAGATGCCGAGGGGAGATATCCTGTAAGATACTATTATGATTTATTAGAAAGTTACGGGGTATTTGAAGAGGGTGTTACAGATCAGTTTATGAGTATGATGATGGTTTATGGTGTTGCTATTTTATTTATTATGAGTTTCTTTGTAACCATTATTTATCATACTTTTGCAGTATCAGCCAATGCCCGTGTAAAATACTTAGGACTTCTTAAAAGTATTGGTGCTACACCGAAGCAAATTAGGCATTCAGTATTATTTGAAGGCATACTACTTGGAAGTATAAGTATACCTATTGGGTTATTAGGTGGATATGGTATTGCAAGTTTAGTGTTCAACTATTTAAATGCAACTTATAAAACATTAGAAATGAATGCTCATGTAGATGTGTACATATCTATAGGCACTGTTGGTATGATTGTTGTAATGACTTTAGCTATTATATTAATCTCAGCTTATTTCCCAGCAAGAAAGGTTGCTAAGTTATCACCTATTGTAGCCATTAAACAAGGGGATTATAAAGTAGAAAAATTAAAAGATACAATCTTTTCAAAATGGATAGGTAAAGTACTAGGTTATGAAGGTACTTTGGCACTTAAATCTAATAGGGCACATCGAAAAGGATTTAGAGCAGCCTATATTTCCCTCACTTTAAGCTTTGTGATTTTAATGGGAGGAATCATTTATCTTAATGTATGGAATTTATCAGTGAGCTATGAGCCAAGACCTATAAATTATGAAATGAAACTTTATCTAAGTGATGTGGGACAAGATGAATTTGAACGGTTAGATAGGGAAGTAAGAGCTATTAATGAAGTGGAGAAGGTCCAAAGAAATAAAGGAACACTTTATGGACAGACTCAGGTGTCACTAGAAGACTTATCACCCGAACTTCAAGCAAGGGAGAAAACCTATTTAGAGCAAGAAGCAGAGTGGGTAGATGGTAAATATGACTTTACTACAGAGTTTTTAGCCATAGATGATGCATCTTTTAATGAGTACTGTGAAAGAATAGGTGCTGATGCAGCAGAGTTTTATGAAGGAGAATAGGTCAAGGCAATCCTTTATAATCTTGTAACTTATAATAATAGGGCAATAAGAGAAGAGCAAGAAACAATCCCACTCTTTGATTGGGAAAAAGGCAAAGTACTCACAGTAACAGAAGATTTAGATTCAATAGATAAAGCAACAGTGCCTTATACTTTTGATGTAGAGGTTGGCTATGTAACGGACCAAATCATTGACCATGGAAGATATTATGACTATTACCGCGTAATCTTGATTATACCCGAGTCTATGTCACAAAGACTTGTGACTAACTTTACAAAGAGGAACCAAGAGCGCTATAACAGAGATATTAGTTACCTAGAGGTAGCTGAAGAGGATATACCAGTAGTTAAAGCACAAATAGAAGAGATCTATGATAGACATAAAGATAAAGCTAACTTTAGAATGTGGGATATAATTACTTCAAGAGAAGGACAACAAAAAAGTACACAGCTTATTATGATGATTGCAGGAATAGGTGTAGGTTTTATTACTTTAATTGGTATAGTTAATATTTATAGCACATTAAGCAATCAAATGAATATACGTAGAAAAGAATTTGCTATGCTTAAAAGTGTTGGGATTTCACCAGCAGGGATTAAAAAAATACTTCTTTTAGAAAGTGCTTTTTATAGTATTAAGCCTATCATATATAGCATTCCAATATTGATTGGAGTTGGAATATTGATGCTTACGACAGCACGATTTAGTTGGATGAATATTTGGAGTATACTGCCTTATGGATTTTTCATAATAGGTTCAATAATATTATCCAGTATTATCTTTAGCTTATCTTATTTCTTATCAAGAAAAGTTATAAAAGAAACAATTATAGATGTAATCAAAGATGAAATGCAGTAAAGCTTATAAAGCTAGGAATGAGCAAGATAATTCCTAGCTTTTATTTATAGTAAATAGTTAAATATTTAATTAGATAAAAAGTTAATCATAGATAAAAATATAATTGATTAACAGAAGTTGATAAGTATATAATGAATCTATATTATTCATAGAAATTTATTATCAAAATATAAAAAATACATATTTAAATGGGGAAGTCTCAGAGAAGCGGCTTATAATAAGCTTAAATACAAGAAGTTATTTATGAAACAAAAAATGGGGATTAATGATGTGAAACTAAGTTTTGTGAATAGTATAAACTGAAATCCAGTGAATGAATCAAATCATAAAAAGTCTAAGACAACATAAGGAGACAGCAATGAAAATCAAACAAAAGCTTAGTATCATGA
>NZ_JAQIFT010000064.1:0-732 GCF_027857615.1 Holtiella tumoricola | reverse complement strand
GTGATACCTCCTTTAAATTATTTTATTTATCTCAGGCCTTTTGGCTTAATAATTGATTAAGTTTCTCATCTATAGAAGTTAATAGTTCCATAAGTAATAACGAATCGTTACCTGTAGTTGTTACCTTCCCATTTGTATCTAAACTCAGCTCCACGCTCATTAGGCTATCCTCTCCACTTTGTAGGCATAACCCATGAGTTCTTTCAATAATCTCTTTCTCCGTTAATGGTCTCTTACAGAGTTTCTCTAAGGTCACACTTTGCGATTCTTCGTGATATATCAGCTTATACATATAGTCATCGTGCGGAACTATAGGAATAACTATATCATCAGAAACTCTAATACATCTTGGATCATTAATGTAATGTGCCAGTTCTTTTACTGAATTATCACTGTGTGACCATAGCACCTCATTATCATCACTTATATAAAGAATCATAGTACAACCTCCGTTCCTAAAATTTTAAGTGTAGCTGTTCCTACATACCATCCTGAGAAATATAAACATTGTCCCTCATGTACATACATATCAAATATACAGTTTTTATTATTATTCACTGCTTTGTGACCAATCTCCATAACGGTTTTCATAGTCATGTACGTTGGTGAACCTACGTTATGTATATTAGTATTTAAAGGAAGCCCTTCCCAACTTGTATAAGAGCTATTTATTCCATGACTAGATGATAGTGTAGCCTGTACATCTGGATTGGTGTAAACAGTAATTCTTGA
>NZ_JAQIFT010000063.1:0-10822 GCF_027857615.1 Holtiella tumoricola | reverse complement strand
TGATTGCAGTATTTGTTTTTGAGAGTATAAGAAAAGCCATCTAAACTTATTAAAAGTTTAGATGGCTTTTGTAGATTATAGAGTTATTTAATACCATGCTTTATACATTCTGTATATAGCATAATATGAGAAGGAGAAGGAAGAGATAATGAGCAAAAAAGAAAAAGCAGTAAGTTATCATATAGAAGGCTATAATTGTAGCCAAGCAGTCTTTGGAGCTTTTTGTGAGGAACAAGGATTAGAAAAGGATATCGCCATGAAAATTGCCTCAGGATTTGGTGGTGGTATGAGATGTGGAGAAGTTTGTGGAGCTGTAACAGGTGCTCTCATGGTCCTAGGATTAGAAAATGGACAAGCTATAGGGAGTGATCAAGAAACTAAAAAGAAAATGAATACTATCGCAGCAGAATTTCAAAAACATTTTAAAGAAAAACATGGAACAAATATTTGTAAAGAACTATTGGGATATGAAATTCATACTAAGGAAGGTATGATACAAGTACAACAGAAAGGATTATCACGTTCTCTATGCGACCGCTTGATTGAAGATGCAGTAGAAATTTTAGAAGTAATGTTAGAATGTTATTAGTTAATAAAATATCTCAAAATTATAGAAGTCTATAAGGTTATTAGCATGCAATAAAAGAAAATAAATGGGTTATTTTAATAAATACGTTGACATAAGTAAGTGAGTAGATTATAATAATAAAGATCAGTAAGGCCCATTGGTCAAGCGGTTAAGACACCGCCCTTTCACGGCGGTAACAGGGGTTCGATTCCCCTATGGGTCATATATGGGTCACTAGCTCAGTTGGTAGAGCACTTGACTTTTAATCAAGTGGTCCGGAGTTCGAGCCTCCGGTGGCTCATAAGTTTAAAGGTGGTTGTATTATTACAACCACCTTTTTTGTATGTTTAAAAGTTTTTATAAAATTAGAATGCAAATATTTCTTAATATTTTAACTAAAGTGTTGATTTAGCTAATAATTTTTTGATATAATAAAATATATAAAGTAAATTTAAGTAAAAGGGAAGAAATCTATGAAGAAAAATATAACAATGAGTGATATCGCAGAGCGATTAAATATAAGTACAGTAACAGTATCTAAAGCATTATCTAATAAAGACGGAGTGAGTGAGAGTCTACGTGAAGAAATTAAAAAGGTTGCAGACGAAATGGGCTATCGTTGTAATATTGCTGCTAAAGGTATGAAAGAAGGCTGTACCTATAATATTGGAGTGATTACAGCAGAGCGTTATATGATGTCTGGGAACTCTTTTTATTGGATGATGTATCAAAAGATTATTCAAAACTTAAGCTTATATAATTATTATGCAATCTTAGAGATTATCTCTAAGGAAACAGAATTAGAAAATGAGCTACCTAATATGGTGCAAGATAGAAGGATTGATGCACTTATTGTACTTGGTCAAGTTAGAGAAAATTATATTGATCTTATTTCAGAGCAAAACATTCCTATTATCTTTTTAGATTTCTATGATAGACATTTTGATATGGATGCAGTAATTGGAGATAATATGTATGGCGCCTATATTATTACCAATTACTTAGTAAGTAAAGGGCATAAGGAAATAGGATATATAGGGAATATTTATGCAACAAGTAGTATTTTAGATCGTTATTTAGGTTATTCTAAAACATTGATTGAGCATAGAATTCCTATTAGACAAGAATGGACTATTAGTGACAGGGATAGTGATGGTGTATTTTGTGAATTTGATTTGCCAGATAAATTACCAACAGCTTTTGTATGTAACTGTGACGAAGTGGCGTATCATTTTATACAGTATCTTAATAAGAAAGGTATCCGTGTACCAGAGGATGTTTCAGTTGTAGGATTTGATGATTATCTTTATGCAACAATTTCTAGTCCACAGATAACAACTATTCAAGTAGATGTTGAGAATATGGCAAAAGAAGCAGTAGAAGGAATTTTTAAGAAAATCGAAGATTCTAACTATAAATTAGGTAGAAAAGTAATTACAGGTAAGATTATATTAAGAGAATCTGTACGTTCATTATGTTAATAAAAAGGAGTAGATTATTCATATGGAATAATCTACTCCTTTTTATTATATATATGTCAGATAATATAAAATATATATGATATAGTTAACGTTAACTTAAGTATCTGTGACCTTTAATTACGTGCATCGCCAAGGAAGATTACACCAATAGCTCCTGGACCAACATGTGTTCCAATAACTGTCCCGATTGGATTGATGATAATATCTTTAATAGTTGTTTGCTCTAAAAGCATTTTTTTAATAAGTTGAGCATTTTCTTCTGCATCAGCATGACAAATATAAATAGTTTGGGTAGATAAATCAATACCCTTTTCTAGAACTTGATTAACGAGATACTTCATTGCATTTTTATTTCCTTTTAGTTTAGTACCAGGAAGTACATGGCCTTCGTTATCTAATTTAATACTTGGTTTAATGCCGAGTAGGCCACCAATAGCAGCAGTTGTGCCAGAAATACGACCACCACGCTTTAGGAAGTTAAGGTCATCTACTGTAATGGCATGGATTACGTTTGTACAATTTGTCTCTATCCAGTTTACGATTTCATCTTTTGAGTAACCTGCTTCCATCATCTCATTTGCTTTTGCTACAAGCAACCCTTCTCCAAGAGAAGCGCTTTTGGAGTCAATGACAGAGATATCTGCATCAGGGTATTTTTCTAAAAGGTTAAGGCGGGCTACTGTTGCACTATTCACAGTTCCGCTTAAAACAGATGCTAAACCAATGTAGATAATGGCATAACCATCTTTAATAGCTTCTTCAAATAGTTCTTCAAAAGTATGGATGTTAACTTGAGAAGTACTTGTCATTTCGCCTTGACGGAGTAGTTCATAAAATTGTTTGTGTGGTAGTGTTTGGCCAAAGTCATCTTTAATGAATTCACCCTTTATATTTACTTCTAAGCTTGCATAACCAATGTGATTGTTTTGAATATATGATAATGGTAAATCAGACGCGGAGTCTGTAAAAAGTTTGATTTTCATAATATAAATCCTCCCGGATGATTTTGTTTATTTGTATAAAAGGAGTATATATCAAAATGGTTTGAAAGTCAAATGATTTGATATTAAAACTATTTGAGTGTAAAAATTATCTATGATAAATATCATAGATAATAGATGCCATTTGTTCTGGAGATTGAGTTGTATCATTTAATGACCAAGAGACAAAAACATTAAAGATAGAACCTGCAAACGCTAAGAGTGTATAATATCTTGTTATGTCGTCAGATTCTTTATACCACTTATGAATAATGTAATCACTTAAACTGGTTAAAAAGATATTTCCATGACCGTTTTTGAACAGTGCCTGTATAAGTGTTTTATGCTTTTCAAAATATAAGAAACAGTGATTGAGATTGTGAAGGTCGTAGAAGTTACCTTTTTCAGGTAAGTTATTAAATTCTTCATGATAATTGTAGAGCAGATCATCAAGAAAGGAAGAAAAAATATCTTCTTTATTAATATAGTTACGGTAATAGGTCATTCTAGATACGCCAGCTTTTTTTGTAATTTCAGAGACTGTTATCGCTGAAAGAGGCTTGACTTCTAATAATTGTAAGAGGGCGATGACCATACATTCTTTAGCAAGTAGATTGGCTTGATTTTTATTTTTTTTCTCCATGAACAAAACTCCTTTATATGTAACAGTTATGATTAAGGATATTGATTTAAAAAATCTAGAGTGATACAATATGTCACACATATTATATTTTAAAAGTGTGCTGATGTGCAATCTTTAAATATAATTAATCCTATAAAAGGAGGTGAAAAACGTGACAAAAAGAGAAAAAATAGCTCAAATAATTCGTGGAATTACTGTACCACCTATACTTGTAACAGCACTTATAATCATATTAGCTTTTAATAGAAAAGATATTTTTCAAAGTTCTATTGAAGTCGTTCTTTCTGTTCTATTTTTAGGCTTTATTCCTATACTTGCCTATCCACTTCAACCTTTATTACCTCATTTTAAAAATAAAGGAAGAGAGGGGCAAAGAAACTTAGCATTTATATTAAATATTATTGGTTATGTAATGATAGTGATTATAGGCTATTTTATGAATGTAAGCATGAATTTGCAGATGATTTATCTTACATATTTTTTCTCAGTTATTGTACTCACATTATTTAACAAAGTGATTCAGGTGCGTGCAAGTGGACATGCATGCGCTGTTGCAGGACCATTTTTGCTATTAATTTATTTTCAAGGACTAAAAGTAGTTATCCCATGTGTAATTATTGCCGTTGCAGTAGCATGGTCGTCATTAGAACTAAAAAGGCATACAAGGCAAGAACTTATTATAGGCACAATGAGTTGTTGTATTGCTTTTACATGTGCATTGGGTATTTCGCTGTTATGAGTGACAAGAAATGGGCATAATTAAAGATAGTTGCAAAGAGAGGAGATTTACACTATATGAAAACGGCTATTATAGCAGATAGTAATAGTGGAATATCAGCGGCAGAAGCAAAAACGTTAGGCGTTTATATTCTTCCGATGCCAGTTATTATTGATCATAAAACTTATTTTGAAGGACAAGATTTAACACAGGAATTCTTTTATGAAAGCCTACTTTCAGGAAAAGAAATTTCTACATCTCAGCCAGCACCGGGAGATGTTATGGCGTTATGGGAGGAAGTATTGGCAAAAGGCTATGACGAAATCGTTTATATTCCAATGTCTAGTGGACTAAGTAACTCTTGTCAAACGGCATTAGCATTAGCAATAGAGTATGAGGAACGTGTACAAGTTGTAGATAACCATAGAATATCAGAACCGCAAAGGCAGTCTGTATTAGATGCCTTAGAACTTGCTAAAAAAGGTCTAAGTGCTAAAGAAATTAAACAAAATTTAGAAGAAAATGCATATGAGTCAAGTATCTATATTGCAGTTGATACAATGGAATTCTTAAAAAAAGGAGGACGTGTTACTGCAGCCGCAGCTACGATAGGTACAATTCTAAATATTAAGCCTGTACTAACCATACAAGGAGATAAGCTAGATGCTTATGCAAAAGTAAGAGGAATGAAAAAAAGTAAGCATAAAATGATCGAAGCTATAAAAGAAGATATACGTACACGATTTGCCGATGCAGAACCTTCTGAGCTAGCAATTGGTATTGCAGGAAGTGCACTGGACACTGCAATCATTAAGGAATGGGAAGAGGAGATATTTAAAGCTTTTCCTGGTATGGCAAGTGGTTATGTACCTTTAACAGTAAGCATTGGTTGCCATATTGGTCCTAATGCACTAGGCATCTCAGTTTCAAGAAAATAGAAAGATAAAGGAGATAAGGATGAGAGAGAATTTTCAATTTAGGGATAGCGATGGTGTAGCATTAAATGTATATAAATGGAGCCCAGTAGATGAAGCCATAGGCATAGTACAAATCTCACATGGCATGACTGAAACTGTTTTAAGATATGATGAATTTGCTCATTTCTTAAATGAAAGAGGATTTATTGTTTATGGACATGACCATAGGGGACATGGTTTAACTGCAAAGACAAATGAACATTTAGGTTATATTGCAGATAATGAAGGATTTGAATGGCTCGTTGAAGATTTATTTCAACTTATGAAATATATAAAAAATGAAAATAAAAATTTACCTATTTTCTTATTTGGGCATAGTATGGGTTCATTTGTTAGTCAAAGATTTATGGAATTACACGGTAAGGAAGTTGATGGTCTCATCTTATCAGGAAGTAATGGTGAACCGCCTAAGCTTACATCACTAGGTATCTTTTTGAGCGGATTAGAAGTTAAGCTTTTTGGCAGAAAACATACAAGTAAGATGATGGATAAATTATCTTTTGGAGACTTTAATAAAAATTTCAAGCCAAATAGAACACCATTTGATTGGTTATGTAGTGTAGAGCAGGAGGTCGATAAGTATATAGCTGATGATAGATGTGGATTTGTTTGTTCAGCCTCCTTTTATTATGACCTATTAAGAGGATTAAAGACTATCCATGTTAAAGAAAATTTTGATGCTATTCCAAAGGATGTGCCTATTTATATTATGGCAGGAGATAAAGATCCCGTTGGAAATGCCGGTAAAGGCATTATCAACTTATATGATAAGCTGAAGCAAACAGGTATAAAAGATGTTCAATATAAACTTTATCCTAATAAACGACATGAAATTCTTAATGAAGATAACAAACAAGAAGTCATGAATGATGTTGCAACATGGCTAATGAATAAACTGTAATTAAATTTATCAAGCTAACATAGAATCACCGTTCGCTTTAATAAGGACGTAGCTTTATGTTAGCTTTTTTGTTCTAAAAATAAATAATTAATTGGTATAGAACTATAAATAGAAGGTAACACTCTAGTAAAAATTAAGGAGTGTATCTAATGGAAGCTGAAAAGTATTATAAATATGAAATTCGTTTTAATAGGAATACTTGTACGACAGAAGAACTTGAAGCAGATGGTTATACGATATTGGGATTTAAAGATGAATGGATCATTTGTACAGTTTTATAAAGGGTAATAGGTATTAAAGCATACTAAATGGTATTAAAAACCAGTTTCTTAAATAAGTATAAGGACAGTTGAACTTGTACATAATACTATTGTAAAACCAAACAGAATGTAGGAGGGAACAAAGATGTCAAATCAGAGTAACCAAAGCATTCAAAGTTCTGAGGCTTACGAAGGAAATTTATCTGGAGATGAGCCAATTAACACGTAAGTCGCATAGGGCTTATATGCTGTATGCGACGATAAAAAGGTTTTATATTTATAGAGACCTACTTAAAAGCATAATATTATGCTTTTAAGTAGGTCTTTTCCTTTATACATAAATGTTGAAAAGGGAAGTTTTATTCAATAATGGGTATATTTGTAATTTAAATGGGAAAAAGTAAAGATGTTAAAGAATAATGAACGGCATATAGGAGGTGTCAGGTTGAATCTTTTAGAAAAAGTAAGAGAAGCTGGCGTAGTAGGAGCTGGTGGAGCAGGTTTCCCAACTCATGTTAAACTAAATGCACAGGCAGAGTACATCCTTCTAAATGGTGCAGAATGTGAACCCTTGTTACGCGTAGATCAACAATTAATGGCTATTTATCCAGATGAGATTATTAAGGGCTTTGAAGCTGCTGGTAGACTAGTTGGTGCACAAAAGGCTATTATGGGTGTGAAAGGTAAACATAAAGAAGTTATTAAAATCTTGAGAGAACGTATAAATGCTTTACAGTTACAAGATTTTGTAAGTGTGCACGAGTTAGAAGATGTTTACCCTGCAGGGGATGAACAAGTTTTAGTTTATGAAATAACAAGAAGAGTCGTACCAGAGGCAGGTATTCCTCTTAATGTAGGATGTGTTGTAGTCAATTCAGAAACTGCACTCAATATTTATAAAGCTTCTCAAGGACAAGCAGTTACTGAAACATATATTACTATAGCAGGAGATGTTCCACAGGCATTAACTTGTAAAGTACCAGTAGGAACACCCATTATTGATGTTTTAAAAACAAGCGGAATTGAAAATTTTGATGGATATACCATTATTGATGGTGGTCCTATGATGGGTCCTTTATTAGAAAATATAAATGGAGTCGTTACTAAAAAAGATAAGGGTTATATTATTTTAGATAAAGATCATGCTTTAGTAGTAAAAAAAGGTGCAACTTTTAATCAAGCTGAAAGAGGAAATAAAGCATCTTGTGAACAATGTAGAATGTGCACAGATTTGTGTCCACGTTATTTGTTAGGGCATAACTTGCAACCTCATAAAGTAATTCGAGGATTGAATTATGCTATACCTGAGCTTGCAAAAGGTGGCAATCCTCAGTTATGTTGTCAATGTAATTTGTGTCAATTATTTTCTTGTCCAGCAGGTATCTATCCAAAGACAGCTAATATGATTGCAAGGAAAACACTTGAAGAAGAAGGATATAGATATAAACCTACAGAAACAGAATTTAATGCACGTAATAGTCGTGAATATCGCTTAGTACCGAGCAAACGTCTTGTAGCTAGATTAGGTTTAAGTAGCTATGATAAACCGGCTCCAATGACTGATATTCTTTTTAAACCTGATATCGTACGTATTGCAACAAGACAGCATGTAGGGGCACCAGCAATTCCTATTGTTCAAGTTGGAGATAAGGTAAAAGAAGGTCAACTTATTGGGAACATTCCAGAAAATAGTTTGGGTGCAACAATACATTCAAGTATAAATGGAACAGTAACAGAAGTTAGCGATACATTTATTGTGATAAGGAGGGACTAAAATGCCAAATGCTATAGGCGTTGTTGAATTTATAAGTGTTTCACGTGGTATATATGTAACGGATCAGATGCTTAAGACCTCAGAGGTAGAAGTGGTAAGTGCGACATCCATCTGCCCTGGAAAATACATGTCTATCATCCATGGTGATGTAGCAGCAGTTGAAGACGCTGTGCGAGTGGGTATCAAATTAGCAGGAGAATTTGGAGTAGATTCGACTTTTATTCCTAATGTGGATCCAAACGTATTTCCAGCTATTACAGGCGCTACTATGCCAGATCATATAAGTGCTCTTGGTATTATGGAGACTTTTTCTGTATCCACAATGATTATTGTAGCAGATGCAGTTTTAAAATCAGCAGATTTACAACCAATAGACCTTCGTCTTGGAAATGCGCTAGGTGGAAAAGCGTATTTTACTTTTACTGGAGATGTAGGAGCTGTTAAAGCAGGGATGGAGGCAGGAATTGAAATTGCAAAAGAAAAAGGCTTTTTAGTCAATGCAGAATTTATTGCTTCACCTGATAAGGGACTAGTAGCAACGCTATTATAATGTAAATAAAGGAAGATTAAAGAAGACCTACTGATACACTCTATTGATGAGTATTGAAGTAGGTCTTTTTATTATAGGAAGAATAAAATATGAATGCAGTATGTAGTTATTATAGAAAAATGATAGAATAATCAATGATTTAATAATATGCAAGTAATTATTTAGTAAATGGTATAAGATAGTGTTATAATAAGATAAAAAAATTAAGGGGGATAGGCAATGTATCAAGCGAATGAGACAAGATATGAAAAGATGGAATATAGAAGATGTGGTAATAGTGGACTTAGGCTTCCTATGATTTCCTTAGGATTATGGCATAACTTTGGAGATGTGGATCGCTATGAAAATAGTAAAGCTATGATTCGTAAAGCTTTTGATTTAGGTATTACACACTTTGACTTAGCCAATAACTATGGTCCACCAGCAGGTTCAGCAGAAACAAACTTTGGAAGGATCTTAAAAGAAGATTTTACTACCTATAGAAAAGAAATGATTATTTCAACCAAAGCAGGTTATTATATGTGGCCAGGACCATATGGTGATTGGGGTTCTAAAAAGTATCTTATTTCAAGCCTTGATGAAAGCCTTATGCGTATGGGACTAGACTATGTAGATATTTTCTACCATCATAGACCGGATCCTAATACACCATTAGAAGAAACGATGAATGCTCTGGATCAAATTGTCAGACAAGGCAAGGCACTTTATGTGGGCATCTCTAATTACAAGCCAGAAGAAGCAAGAAAGGCAATACATATCTTAAAAGCATTAGGCACACCTTGTGTTATCCATCAGCCAAGTTATTCTATGATGAATAGATGGGTAGAAGATGGATTATTAGATGTCTTAAATGAAGAAAAAGTGGGTGGTATTGCCTTTTCACCATTAGCTGGAGGCAGACTAACAGATCGTTATTTAAGTGGTATCCCATCAGATTCTCGTGCAGCAAGAGTGGATAGTCCATTTTTAGGTACATCGGATATTACACAAACACTACTCGAAAAGCTGCATGCATTGAATGAGATTGCACAAGCACGAGGGCAAAAGTTATCGCAGATGGCATTAGCTTGGGTACTTCGACAAGAAACAATTACCTCTGTTTTGATAGGAGCAAGTCGTGTGTCGCAAATTGAGGAATGTGTAGGGGCATTAGATCATTTAAACTTTACAGATGAAGAACTTAAGCGTATTGATAGCATTATAGAATAATAAAATAATAAAATAAATAAAAAGGTTATAGGTGTATAAATTAACTGAATTTATAGATATATAGCTACACATTTGATATAATATAAGATATAGACTCATAGAGGGGAGTGATGAAATGAGAGAGCGTCAAGAAATAATAGAGAATGTTAAATACTGGCTGATTATGAATTTGATTATTTGTCTCGTCTATGGGTGGTTTTTTATCGTAAATTCAGTACCCTTAAAACCTGGTCAGCACATTAACTTAGCATTAAAGATATTTATAGAGACAGGTCCATTTTTAGTAGCTAGTGGCATAGCTATTGCTTATACAAAATGGGTGAAAGATGCTCATAGCAAGTCACCTTCTATACCTTTTTTAATTGTTGCGCAAAGTATTATTTGGTTTTTACTTATTATTTGTTAACTATAGAAGATATAGTTTTTAAATGAACCTAATAGTTATAAAAGAACATATACAAAATGAATAAAGAGGTGAAGGGTATGAAAAAGTTATTGAGCTATGGAGACGCCTTTATTAAGCAATCTAATTGGAAAGATCTCGCACTGATTAAATTTTGTCTGTGTGCAATAGGTATATTATGGGGGCTAGCACTTCCAAAGAAGGCGCGTAAGCCTGCAGCGATGAGTGCAATGTTTGTTTTTATAGCAACATATATTCCATTAATGCTTAAATTTTTTAGCATTGTTAAACAAGAACAATTGGATAATCAATCTACTAGTGACGTGATTGAAAATATTTAATAAGAAGGCTTGGAATA